>JALWSL010000126.1:1447-8199 GCA_027080405.1 Planctomycetaceae bacterium | reverse complement strand
GGTTTCAGTTGATGGCGAAACCAGAGATCTGCCCCGTCCGTTTTTTGTCCTTGCCACGCAGAACCCTCACGAGTTCGAAGGTACCTATCCCTTACCCGAAAACCAGCTTGATCGATTCATGCTTCGGATTGAAATCGGCTATCCGTCTCTTGCGGTCGAGAAAGAAGTGCTGATTTCGCACCGTACGAGTGAACCGATCGAGCGTATCCAGGCCGTTCTTGATGCCGAGCGGCTGATCAAAATTCAACAGGAGGTCCGCCAGGTACGCATTGATGAATCGATTCATGCCTATATTCTTGATATCGTTCACGCTACCCGTGAGCATGAGGAACTCGCTTTGGGAGTCAGCACCCGCGGGGCCATTACCATGACACACGCTTTGCAAGGTTACGCGTGTGTTCAGGGACGCGATTATGTCGTTCCCGATGACGTGAAAGAGCTGGCGGTTCCCGTTTTCGCACATCGGATTCTCGTGGGCGGGATCATTCGGGAATCGCATCGTCAGCGGGCTGCGGAGATCATCGAACAAATTCTGGCTTCCACAGCTGTACCCGTTTGAAACGGAAACGCCAGACTTGGTAACATCCCGCTGAGTTGTGTCATTCCCGGCCTTTGTGCCATTCACGGCAGGATACGTTTTCGATATTGGCGGGAAATGACCGGCCCCGGAAATTCCCGGCACGGCTGGTCTGTTCTGAGCGCTGTAAACAAAATGGGAT
This sequence comes from Planctomycetaceae bacterium, assembly GCA_027080405.1. Classification (GTDB taxonomy): domain Bacteria; phylum Planctomycetota; class Planctomycetia; order Planctomycetales; family Planctomycetaceae; genus Rubinisphaera. Next base: position 7,480 of record JALWSL010000126.1, on the reverse strand, counting down.
TTTCAAAAGTTTTCGCACCGTACGCAAACTTTAACCGTTAGTAGTACACTTGAATCGCTTGAATCAGTGCCCGGTTGGGGTCGTGCATGCAATCATCTGAATGAAATGGGAACAAACCGATGAACGAAATCGACGACAGGGACGAGCCGCAGTATGAGCGGATCGATTCCTTATCCAAAAAAGAACGGCGGGTTTTGGGGACACTCATTGAAAAATCGCTCACCACACCTGAATACTATCCGTTGACATTGAAGGCATTGACAAACGGCTGCAATCAAAAGAGTAATCGTTCTCCGCTATCGAATTACGATGAATACGACGTTGAAGAAATTCTCGAGTCGCTGCGCGATCGCGGTTTGGTCGCGGCTGTTCAGACGGCTGGAGGGCGTGCTGAAAGATATCGGCATCTTCTCCGAGACAAAGTCGGTTGGAAAAATGCTTCCCTGGCAATCATGGGAGAGCTGCTGTTGCGGGGCCGGCAACAACTGGGGGAACTTCGCAGTCGAGCCAGTCGGATGTCGGAAATCGCATCCCTCGATCTGTTGCGAACCGAATTGCAACAATTGATGCAAGCCGGGTATGTTCAGACCTCGGGGGATTTGCATCGCCGGGGAATAGAAGTGGATCACGCCCTTTATACCGATTCGGAACAGGACAAAATGGCGGGGCTGCAGCGACATCTCCCTGAAGAAACCCCTGTTTCGCCCGAACGGGATTCCGTCGGGGAACCGGCATCAGGGGTTCAGACGGTCACCCCACAGCTGACCCAGGATATTGGAGAGAGTTATCGAGAGGAAATTGAAGAGTTGAAAAATAAGGTTGATTCCTTGGAGCAGCGCATTATGGAACTGGAAAGGCAACTTGGTGTATGAAGTACCAGAATTTCCAGTAGCGAGCCGAAAAGTTTCCGCGAAACGGACGGGGCTGCCTGCTAAAGTCGGCAAGAGACCTGCTGCCGCCCGGACCTGTATCAGGCCATTCTGCAGGAGCATTTTTCGATGCGGGTACGGAGACAGGTGTTTCAGAACAGTGTTTGTTAATATGTTGTGGCGGTCAATATTCCGGAATGCCTGCCGATAGCGAATAATTCACCGCATTCATAATGCAAATGGTTCGGGAATTCGTTAGAATCCGGGCTGTCGTGGCTGGTAAGCGGGTGAGGTGCTGTGTTGGAAACGCAGCCACGTGATCAATGGTCGGATCTTTCCATGGTGGAAATGACGGCATTCAATATCAGATTGGGAGTAACATCAGTGCAAGTTGAGATTGCGTGTAGACATGGCAGCATTGGGGAAGCCACCCAGAATTATATCCGGGAGAAGTCGGAAAAATTGTTGACCTATTTCGAGCGGGTCACTCAGGTTCAGGTGACGTTCGATTTTAACGGCAGCCGTGTGAAAACGGAAATTCTGGTCGATGCTGAACATAAACACGATTTTATCGCACATTATGAAGGGGAGGACGCCCGAAAAACCTTCGACGTTACTCTCCATAAAATTGAACAGCAAATCAGAAAATACAAGGAACGGGTTCAGGATCATCGCCGGGATGTCCCGTTGAGCGAACTGAGCGAAGTCGAGCAAAGCAGCGATGAGTCCGAGTAAATCCGAGCAACAGTTTCGACGGAACACTAAACGAATTGAGAAATAACAGGATGATTCCCGAGAGTGGCTTTTCTTGCAGAGCTTGCTTGAAAAGCACGCAGGGAGGAATTCCCAAGCCGGAGTATAAAGATGAAGTTTTCAGAAATTGTAGTTGAAGATTCAATAATTACCGATCTGCAGGCAGCAGCCAAAGAAGACGCAATCCGGAGGATGGTTTCCAGTCTGCGATCTGCCGGGCAGATTTCCGCCGATGACGAAGATGGAATCGTGGCGGCCATTCTTAAACGGGAAGAACTCGGTTCAACAGGGATCGGAAACGGGATCGCCGTCCCCCATACGAAACATCCATCGGTTGACAAGCTCGTTGCAACGATTGCGATCGCTCCGGAAGGAATTGATTTCGCCAGTCTCGATGGAGAAAGCGTTTACATCCTTTTTCTGCTGATCTCACCTCCCGATCGTCCCGGAGACCACCTCCGAGCACTTGAAACGATCTCGCGACACTTGAGAAACGAAAACTTCTGCAACTTTCTCAAACAGTCCAAATCCGCCGATCAGGTGATGGATCTTCTCAAGGAAGCGGATCAGGATGAGCTGTAGCAGTCAGGATGAGCTGTAGCAGGCTGCCTGAACTGCCTAAATTCCATTTTTTTTAGAGAATTTTGAATTTGCTGAAATTGACCGGATTCGGGTCGCACAACCGATCGCAATGCGTTTATAATTAAGCCTGATTCAAGTGCGAATAATCCCTGCCGGGGGGCGGGACAGTACCTTTCTTTGGGGTGTGGCTGGTCTCGGCCCGATTGCAAGAAGCGACGAGTTGCCCGGCGCGGTTATTGTTTAGCTTGTTTCAGGGGGAAGGGTGGCCTTTGCTGCATCGAAGAGGATGCGTGTACAGTTACCTGTTGGCCTGTTTGCCCCCGATGGAAATGTCCGGGAGGCTGGTTGTTCAATTCAGCGTCCAGGGTTGGCCATTCGCGCAAGAGTTTCAGATGCTTCTCTTCAATTTGGTGCGTTCAGCAGATAAGGAGTCGATTTATCATGGAGTTCGAACAAATCGCCATGGAGAATAGAAACGTGTACCGCGAGGAAGTTGTTGTCAATCTGGAAAACGGTTTGCATCTGGTTCCCTGTTCGATGATTTCAGAGATTGCCCGTGAGTACGATTGCAACATACGCATCTATAATGGCGATCATTCTGTCGACGCAAAAACCGTTTTCGACCTGATGACGTTACGGGCGGATCAGGGAACGCACCTGACGATTGAAGCCGATGGGGACGGAAGTGAAGAAGCAATCGGGAAGCTGGTGCAGCTCTTTCAGACAGACTTCGAGATCAACGGCACGGCAAAGTGAAGCGGGACGATCTCATGTTGGGCGGGAGTCGATTTGCAGGAAGTGGTTTAATCTGCCAATTCGGGAATGATCATCTCAACGGTAAATAGTTGTTGATCCCGCCTGACCGTGATGCGTAACTGATCTCCTTTTTTGCTTTCTCTTATCCGCTCATAAAATTCCCGGCAGGATTGCACCAACTCGTCATCGATCAGCACGATCAGGTCGTCGCTTTTCAGGCCCGCTTTATCTGCCAGACTTCCCGGAACAACGGTATCGATAAAAGCAGGTGTCCGCGGAACGACATTGGGAACCAGTCGAAAGCCCAATGGAAGAGTTTCAACAGTTTTGATCACGGGGGGCAGGCCGGTCTGCTCGTTGGTGATGACTTCTCCCCGGATCAACTTGCCGATAGTCTGCTTCACATCGTACAGCGGAATGGCGTAATTGATCCATAAATTGGAGCGACGGTCTCGAAGTTCCTTTCCGATCATACCCAGCAGCACGCCGTCGTAGGAAACAACGGCTCCTCCGGCCGCACCGGAATTGTTCATGATGGCATCGACAAGATACACTTCCCCCTGGTAGGGAACATCGAAACGGCCCCGTCGGGCGGTCAGGGCGGTGACAGTTGCGATCACGCCGTGGATCACCGAAACATGTTCCGAACCGGCTGCCACATTGAACATGTTGCTGAACCCCATCACCGGCGTTCCGGGGCCACGACGTTCCACTTTTTCCAGAGAGAAATGGGGAGCGTTGGTGACTTCGATCTTCAACACCGCCAAGCCGGCTTCCCCTGCGCCACCGACAAATTTGGCCGGCAGTCTTCTGCCGTCATCGAGGACGGCGGTGAGATGGTCAGTATCGAGCAGATGATTCCAGACGGTCAGAATGTGTCCGTCGGCCGAGATCAGGATTCCTGTCCCATAATTGGCAAGATTTTTCAGCCCCCCCGCACCGTACAGCTTGACCACTTTGGGAAAGACCTGATGGATCACTTTTTTGACTTCCAGATTTCCGCTGCCTGATTCCGACTGGGCCAGACAGTAATTTCGGGAACCAATCAGGCTGGTGGCAATCATCAACGCAACAGCAAAAAGCAGGTTGAGGGGGAATCGAATATTCATGATGGAGTTGTTCCGAAGCTGAAAACAAAGACGGTCGATAGAAATGGTCATGGAAATGGTCACATTTTCGGTTTTGGAGCAGCGGCTTTATCTGGTGCCGGGCTGTCGTCAGGGCGCTCGACCGTTTCAATTACCATTTTATCTGCCTGAAAAACGCTTTTGGGCATCCCGGAAGAAGAGAGACTCCAGCGAGTGGGGACAATGTGCTGTTTCCCGTCGTCATTCCACTGTTCAATTCTGATTTTGCATTCAGGGACATCCGGACGGATGAAAGTATCCCAGCCGACCAGCTGATGTGTCTGCTTGTCGAAGTACCAGCGCGCTTCACGACCGGATTCCATTGTCGCCAGAATATCGACCCGCGAGCCGACGCCGTCCAGAGGTTCGCTACCGACGTAGTAGAATTCAGTGAATCCATCTTTTTTCTGTGTGAGCAGACGCTGCAATTGGAGAAAACTGATCAGCATTCCCTCGCCGTTCAAACCGGCCATGAAGGTCTCCGGACGTTCGATATCAAGAAGATGTACCTGTTTGGAAGCCGGCAATTCCAGCAGCGAGGCGAATTCCGTAATAACCATCCGGAAAGGAGAACCATCCTGACGGGTCCCATCCTGATGAGTCCCGGTCAATGTCCATTTGGTGTTCCGTTTTTCGAACTCACCCATTGCCTGAAGATAGTTGAGCAACCTTTTTTGATGCTGCTCGTTGAAGTAGTAGTTCGCGAAGCCCTGTCTGCTTTTGTAGAGATGAGCGTATTTTTCGGGGAACGGCGGGTGATCGTGTCCGGGAATCGCCGGAGTTTTCCTTTTCAGCTTTTTTTCCGGATTCTCGAAGGGGCGGGGTGGCTGCACAAACTGGAGCAACTCGCCGGTCGAATGCAACGGCAGCAATCGCACAACGATATCGGTGCGCTTTCCGTTTCTTCTGTAGGTGAGGGGTATCTTCCAGCCTTTGGGATAAATTCCCAAAACATTCTTGAACTGATTGACGCTGCCAATGGCACGACCGCCGAATGAAACAATTTCGTCACCTTGCCGAAGTCCCTGCCGGGCCGCATCACTGTCAGGCAGGAGAGTATCGACGACAACATTCGAGAAGTCATCCGTTCGCACTGTCGCTCCAAGTGTGGCGTGATCGACAACCCGCCCGCTGAGAAGATGATCGCTGAAATTCTTGATCTGATTGATCGAGATGGCATAACCGGCCCCCGCGTTGACCCGTCCCCGTTTTTCTACGGATATCCGCCCATTGATGCCGATCACCTCTCCATTGGTATTGAAAAGCGGCCCCCCCGAATTACCGGGATTGATGGAAGTATCGACCTGCAGGCAGTCGGTGTATTCCAGAAATGATCCAGCGGGGTATTGATAACGCCTCACTCCACTGACCATGCCGAATGTCAGGGTTGGGGTGAAATCCGCAGCCAGCAGAAAGGGGTTTCCCATGGCGAATGCCCAGTCGCCAGCCTGAACTTTATCACTATCTCCCAATACAGCTGCAGGAAAATCGTCGCGACCGAGCAGTTTGATAATGGCGACATCTCCGGTCGGATCAATCCCGATCAGCACGGCATCGTAGATATTTCCGTCATTCAGTCCGCATTTCAAAAAGGGGCCAGCGCCCCTGACAACGTGAAAGTTGGTCAGCGCGAGTCCTTCCGAGGAAATCAGGACGCCGGAACCGCCTCCCTTTCCGCTGGGCGGGAAGATGGCAACAACGCTGGGACTGACCCGGGCAATTGTTTCCACCCGTTGCTGTTGGGCGATTCTCACCGACGCCGGCAATTTGTCCTGAGCGTGCAGGTCGTGGTTGTGGGCAGACAGAACCAGCATGACCACAAAACAGAGGAACCGGACGCCTGCAGAATGACTGTTATTTTTCATGTTACTGTTTGTCATCAATCTTTCCCGGTTCGCTTTTTGTTCAACCGGCACTATTTCATTCGTTTATTCTGTTTATTTGAT
>JALWSL010000126.1:0-1437 GCA_027080405.1 Planctomycetaceae bacterium | reverse complement strand
CGGGCCTCGACCAGATCCAGCCGATCCCCGATATTCAACCCTTCCCCGAAATCGACGAGAATGTGCAGGAAACGATGGCCGCGTACGTCCAAATCGAGTTTCCTGGGGGCCGTGAAAGCCGTTACCTGTTCATCCAGAATGACTTCATCATCCGCAGAGATGGTGACGTGGACGTCTCCCAGACCCGATTTGGCAACCGAGGCATCGATGCCCATTAAAGCCTGGAACCGGGAAAAGTCGCCCGCCAGGCGGTAGGTCAATTTTGTTTTGGAATGTATCCATAATCCTTTTGAATACTCCCTGTTTCCCAGTTTCAGTGCGGTGCCATCGATCGTTTTATCCCGTTGATACTCCCACACGGTATCAAAATAGGGCGTGTACTCCACACCTTCAGGGGGCATGTCCGAAAGATAGACGATCCGTCCGAGGCTGAAATCGAGCAGGTGGATGTCATTTGTGGGAATGGAAATGAAATGATCCGGACCAGTTTGTACCCGAAAACTGTCGTTTTCCAGAGTGACCTGTTCCACAAACAGGGAGTCGCCCGCTGTTGTTTCAATTTTGCATTTTGCCTGATCAGGGGGAGAGAAAGGGAGCGGGTGAATGATGCCAAATACTTTTTCGAGACGGACGGGGATTTCGTTTCCCTCGTAAAGAAACATCACTTTTTTGTCGTCATACTGGGTGACGACACCTGTGAGAAAGTCGAGCTTTTCCCCTTTTTTGACGACGAGCAAATCGTCGCTGAATTTTCTGAGGAGCAGATTGTCCCACTGTTTTTGCGTGTTTTTGTCGAGCCGGGAATACAGAACCGCTTTTACCTTTCGGGCAGGAACCTGTAACTCACCCAGCGTTTTTGTCTCGATGGTTGCCTTTAGCCCGTCACTTTCAACACGGGAACCGGTCAGCTCCGAATGATCGGTAATCGTCAGTCGGATCGCGGAATTTTCTTTTTGCTGCAGCTCTTCCTTTTTGGGGGCGATGACTATTTTCATCAGTTGATCGACGGGAACCTCTACGGGGCCGGATTCGGTTACCAGCACAGCCGAGGAAGATGTCAGCGATTTGAGGGAACCGGAGTGAACCTTACCTGCAAGATCGGTCAATTCGCTCGCCAGGAGGTGCGAGTTGAAAAGAAACAGAGCCAGCGTGAGAACGAGAGACTTCGGCTTCATTCCATATTCTTTCAAAAATTTTCTTTCAAAAACAGACGGCTTCGGTCAGGGAGCGGTTTCCGTTGCCTCCCGTTGAGCCGCCTTACGGTTGTAGGCTTCTATCGCCCTGCGGTAGTGGGGAGGAAAAAGAGTTCCCAGAATCTGTTTTGCTTTTGCCTGTTCTTTGGGCGGCAGATTCCCCCAGTTGTTTTTGTGCCCGATATCTTTCTCATCGACCTTCCCCGGTGCGGTACTTCCCTTGACGGAACTGTCTTTCGCAGCG
>JALWSL010000125.1 GCA_027080405.1 Planctomycetaceae bacterium | reverse complement strand
CGACCGTTCTCGCATGAGGCGAAGCAGCTGTCATCCCGTTATCTGTGAAACTGCCCGACGGATTCAGGCCTGCGTACTGAAGGTACAAGCCCCCCGCGTTGATGCCTGCATACTGCGCAACGCCATCATTTTGCTGTAAAAGTGTCTGTCCCTCGCCAATGGTGACGATCTGGTCATCCGCTGCAAAAGGGAGCAACTCCCGGAACCGCCACACGCCGCTGTAATCAAGGGGGTTTCGTCGGGTCCCCCACCGCGTTTCAAATTCTTTCAGACTGGAAGGGACTGCAACCTTGTCCCAGTCGTACCGGATATCAATCAAATCCCCCTCGGGACCATTCAGAACGACTTCGGAAATATCGTAAGTATCGGTATGTTTGGGAAGTAAACAGCCCTGATACGCTGCATCGGATGTTAAAATGTTGGTGGAAATAGTGACGCCTCTAACTTCATAAAGTATCGTGTCTGTGGTAGTATTCAGCCCGGCTCACTAGCCGAACCCTGTCCGGTGATTCTACACTTTGTTGAAACAGACTGCCAGTGCAGCGCGGGCGCCGGCTTGTTCCCGGGATCAGCATTTCATGGCGAGGTTCGAACAGCCGAAACTTGTTCATTCGTTTCTGTAGCGGGGACAGAACGGCTTTGGTGTGTTGTTTTTTGGTCATGTTTTACGAGGAGTCTCCGTTGGAGAAACAGGGGAGATTGTTCCTCTGCAATTCGAATCCGATGTTCGTGCTACTAACGGTTAAAGCTGCTAACGGTTAAAGTTTACGGACGGTGCGAAAACTTTTGAAAATCTCATTTTGGTTTCGGCGGTCAGGACAGACCAGCCGTGCTGGGTTCTTCAGATTGATATTGATACAGAGTGGTGCGTTGTGATTAAACCGCTGACATGTCCTGTTTGTCATAAAGTGTTGCCGCCGCAGGTTTCACAGGATTCCGGCGTTTTCCCCTTTTGCAGTGCCCGATGCAAGAGTGTCGATCTGTTCCGATGGACCGATGGCAAATACGCCATTGTCGAGGATCTGGCGCAACGCCCCGATCTATTACAGCAGATCATGGAAGATGAACTCCTGGCATCTGATCAGGAACGGGAAGAATCGTATTGAAAACCGTTTTCTCCCCATACCTTTCCTGAACTGGCGAACTGCAGTCTTTCTCCGTTATCCAAAGTTTTTTGCTGGCTGTTTGACTCGAGTGTAGTCGAATGTATCTGGCACAAGCAGACCAAAGCAGGGGAATTGGAAGGCAAGCTGAGGGCAATCTGAAACAGAGTCCGCTTGAATGAAGCAGGAGTACGATTTAGCCATTGTTTGTGCGTTGGCACTGGAGCGGAAATTTCTGCAACGGTTGCTTTGTTCGCGAAAATTCCATTCCGATTTTCCCTTTCCGTTCATTTCAGGGGAGTCAAAAACTTCAGAAAAGTTTCCTGCCTGTCTGGTCCAGTGTGGTCTTGGGCCGGTCAATGCAGCGAGATGTTTGACGGAGTTGCTTGATCGGGTTCAAGTGAAGCATCTACTTGTTGCCGGTTTGTGTGGAAGTCTTTCCTCTTGTTTTCGTGTTGGTGATCTCATTGTTCCCGATCGGCTCATTTCAGCCGATCCTTCTTCGCAGCCCATTTGCATTTCCTCCTTACAAGAAAAATATGTCGAAACTGCTTCGGGAATCCTGTTGAGTTCCAGTGAGCCGGTGGTAACGCCTGCCTCAAGAGAACGATGGCACGAACAGACCGGAGCTGTCTGCGTAGATATGGAAAGTTATGCTCTGGCTGAAATCGCTCAGCAGCGTGGCCTCGGCATTTCTGTGATTCGAGCAGTCAGCGACGATAGCCAGACCGAACCCGATCCGCGAGTTCTCAATCTGTTGCAGGAAAGTGGAGAACCGGACTACCGAAAAATTTTGATTGACTGCTTCGACTCGCCGGGCATGTTACTGACTCTTTTCGCACTGTTCTCCCGGGCCAGAACCGCAATGAAGATGCTCGTTCAGGAATTGGAGAGAAATGGTTTTGCAAATTGTCAAC
>JALWSL010000124.1 GCA_027080405.1 Planctomycetaceae bacterium | reverse complement strand
ATCAACTTCGTTTGCTTGCAGAAATGTTCCCGGAGGTGGGGCAGATCGATCCCGTTCGATTTGAACTGGTCAAGCGTTATCTGGATTCGGGAAATTGTCAGCAGGCTGAAATGGTTCTCCTGCAGTTGCAGCGATCTCCTTTGGAGAGATCCCGGCGTCGAGCCAGTGGAAAACTTTCTGAAATATACAGGCAGGTGGGAATTTGCATGCCGGGGCACCATAAGCGGAATCCAGGTTTCTCGATATTCGCGTTGCAGCCCTCACCAGAGATGGCATCGGCAGATGAACTGGCAGGTGACATCAGACCCGATGTCCGAGAGAAGACTTCGGTCAGGGAAAGGGAAATTGGTCAATCGGGCTATCATGTCAGCATTCAACAGCGTATCTCCCTTGCGTTGCTTCATGAAGACCCCTATAGCAAACAGCGACTGGTTTACAGTAATCCCGAACAGCATTGGGCGTTGTTGCATCAGCCGAACATTCCGTCGAAAAAGGCGAAGACGATTTCCACGCAGGAGGGAACGACATCCCTCTGGCAACAGATTCTTTCGGAAGATGCGCCCGATTCCTATGAAGATAGCGATAACGAACAGCTTCTTACTTTTCTGGATCGTTTAACCGGGCAGAACCTGTTTGAAATCAGATTGCCTGGAACAAGGTTTGGCCTGGCCAATGGTTCCTGTAAACAGATTGGGCACTTGCTGCCTGTGGTTGCTTCTGGAGAAATCTACGGTGTCTCCCTGATGGAAGGGCGAGCTATCTGGAAGTGGAGAGTGGATCATTCGGGAAATCGCAGGCAGCGCATCGAGTTGGGACCGATTGGACAAGGCTATTGTATCTACCAGACGGTGCGATCGCTTGTCTGTCTCGATCCGGAAAACGGTCGTCTGTTATGGAAGCGATGCGATCTGGAGCCACGAGGCGGTCTGTGGGCGAACAGGCATACCGGTTTGATTGGCGATGAAAAGTGCATCGTCTATTTCCATGCTGATCACAATCATTATACGTTGCTCGATACGGAGAGCGGCTCCACGATTCGGAAGGGAGTTCTGGCGCAGGCTCCGTTTCTTGCTCAGAGGACACGCCGCGCGTTCGGCAGAAAAATCATGTATCTGGCCGTTTCCGAATCGCTGCCTCATCAAAGATATCTGCGTTTGTGGGATCCACTGGAACTGTCAATGCTGATCGACGAGCCTTTCGGCGTGCAAGACCTGTATTCAGCTTCGCGGAATGAGTTGACAATTTACTTTTCCGAAGGGCGTTTGCTGATCTATCATCCCGAACAGGGACGCACTATTGCTGAAATCGAATTTGATGCGGAAGAAATCGGACCAACCAATTACCTGCGCGTTGCCAGGCAGGGAGACTGCTATCTGGTTAATCTGTACCGCTCCCAACGTGCAGATAACGAATACGGTTATACGAGTCGATTTACAGATAGCCCCTGGAAAGTAACCCATGTTAATGGCCCGGTCATGGCAATTTCCGGACGATCCGGCCAACTGAAATGGATGCGATCGTTCTCCAACCGGACGATCATTAATGAACAACTTGCTGGTCTCCCGATCCTGTTAACGTGTGCGACTTATCAGAGCAGGCCCGGCGATCAACAGCGGTCTCTGCTTCTGGAAATTCTTGACCTCGATACCGGCAACACGTTGGGCTCACGAAATGATCTGCCCCTGTCGCGGTTGCTGTTACTTAACTACAACAGCAGGAAAAATGAAATTCTACTCTCCGGCCTGTTGAACGATATCGTCATTCACTTTCGAAATAACAGGCTTTCGCGTTTCAAACAGAACCAGCCGGCCCATTCGGACTACAGCCTTCATGCTACCAGGTAAACGGGTGAGCGCAAACAGGTGAACCGATTTCGCATTATTCTGCGAATGTCGTTGGTTTTGTGTGCTGAAACCGTATTGCGTGCTGCAAGCAAAGACGGAGTGTCCGGAGCATCGCCCCTTACTTCGCTCAGGATGAAAATCGCACGAGATCGGATCAATTTGATGAGATTCTCCAATCGAAACG
>JALWSL010000123.1 GCA_027080405.1 Planctomycetaceae bacterium | reverse complement strand
GGCTGGGGCTGCCGGTCGATCGACCGGCAGCCCCAGCCATCCCTGCAGAATCAAAAAGACAGCTGTGGGTGGTTGAAAAACCAGAAGGAGGGCCCCAAAAGCCCAGCCACCAAAGACGGCTGATTATTTACCCTTGACCCGACCGGCCCCCACGCCCTTACAACGCAGGCCACACCATAGCTGTGTTCAATTCAAAACGACCCCGACGGGACTCGAACCCGCAACCACCGGATCGACAGTCCGGTACTCTAACCAATTGAGCTACAGGGCCCCTTTGTTCCTTGGAACGGGCGTATTTTAGCCAAACTTGAGAGGTAGTCAATAAACTCGGTCAAAATAGAGAGGCGACTTGAACATTTTTTGCCTCTTCGCAAACATATCTTTATACAGCAGAGCACAATAGAGCTTGAAAAGCCGTCGATGTAGCCGGTTACATAACATCCGGCGGCCTGATTTTACTGAATCATGGGACATGGTATCACGGGATGCGGTACGTTGCGATTTTACAGAAAAAACGAGATACAGCCGTTCCATGACCTGAGTAGACAGACGGTTTCCCGGTTTGGTTCGAGGCATTTTACCTCAGTTCTCTTTTTTTTCTGGGTATTGGGAGTCGGATTCCTCTCAAGCGGATGTACAGAAAAAGGGCCTTCCACAGCACCGCAGAAGAAGGTTCTCCCAACCGAGGCAAAACAGTCGCGGGCGATTGCCAGTCAATCCGGCTCTCAAAGGAAATCCGAACTTCAAACGGACGGTCAACAGAAGATGCCCGCAAGTGCAACAAAAACCGGGCAGAAAAATGGGAAAATAGCCCCGCCCCTGAATACCTCGGAAAATAATGCTTCCCGTGGAAAACCACCGACCGAAAATCTGACGGATCCCCAACGCCTCAAAGAGTTGGGCTTCGATCTGTTCAAATCGCATCACTTATTGCTGATCAGCGATTCAGTGCAGCCTCAAGAGCAAAAGACGTTCGAAGAACTGCCGGTTATCGTGGATCAGTTGACGAACCGCTTCTTCACCGACTACCCGGGAACTCCAGGCGGAGTTCATCTAACCGGTTGCCTGATGCGGGATCGCTCTCTGTATTTGCAGGCAAGTCTGCTTGCTGAGGATTTCGCGTATCTTGAACATGGTGCACACAGAGGTCGACGCTTTTGGCTCAATGAACAGAAAACCGACTACTATCGCCGACACTTGATGATTCATGAAGCGGTTCACTGTTTAACAGATTTGAAGCCGCACGGTTGGCCTGTTTGGTATCTGGAAGGAATAGCTGAATACTATGCGATTCATGAATTCAAACCAAATCAAACGACGAAGTTTGGCGTCTTTCCCGGAAACGAGCAGATCGCGGGAGGCTTTGGACGGTTGGAGTTGCTCCGGGATGAGATTGCTGCGGGGCGTTTTCGGACAATTTCGCGAATCAGACAATTGAATTCCAATAATTTTTATCCGCACAAAACATCTTACGGTTGGTCATGGGCATTATGTTATTTTCTGGCAACGCATCCCGATACAGACGAAGAATTCCGGGAGCTGGGAAGGTTTCGCCAAGCTGCCGCTTTCAACCAGTTTTTTGAGCACGCCTTTTCAGTTGACAATACAAAATTGAACGCCCAATGGGCAGTCTTTGTTTCTTCACTCGTTCCGGATTACGACATGGAACGGGGAAGTATTTCGTGGACTCGAACCGGCGACACGCAGAGTGAAAAGGGAGTTGTCATTCAGGCCGATCGAAACTGGCAGGGGAGCGGCATTCATGTTGAGAAGGGGAAGGAATATGTGATCAGGGCAAGCGGGCGGTTCACCGTCGCTCAGAAACCGGTTCCGTGGGAGTGCGAACCGCAAGGAGTCTCGATCGATTATGTCGATGGACAGCCCCTGGGTCAGGTGCAGGCGGTTCTTTTCCATCCCGATCAGCCAGGGAAGAATAATGATTCCGGATTTCTTCAGATCGTCCCCGTTGGACGTCAGACTACATTTTTGCCGGAACAGAAGGGGGAACTTTTTTTTCGAATCAACGATCGAGGCTCCAGTTGGGGTGACAACTCGGGAAGTGTTACCGTTTCCGTGCAGGAAAGCAGCGTCTCCAAATGAAAAGGGATTCATGCTTGCGATCCCCACGCCCATTTGTGAGAATGGACGGTCGTCGTTTGGTGCTTTTTATTGGCATTTTTTATTGGCGTATGGTAAAGGAATGGGGTCTCGGGATTGATGATAAAAAAACTACTGCTGAAAATCACGCTGCCTGCACTTCTCTTGACAGCCGCTTTCTGCCCGACTGTTCGAGGAGCGGAACTGGAGTTGCGTCCCCATGACAAGATTGTCCTTATCGGCAACACCTTTATTGAGCGGATGCAATTCGCCAATCATTTTGAGACCTTGCTTCATGCCCGGTTTCCCGAACATGAACTGGTCGTGCGAAACCTGGGCTGGTCGGCGGACGAACTGAAGTTGCGTCCCCGTTCAAAAGATTACAACGACCACGGTCATACTCTCCCTGCGGAAAAACCGGACGTCATCATCGCCTGTTTCGGATTTAACGAATCTTTCGCGGGTCCGGAAGGTCTGGAAAAATACAAAAGTGATCTGCGGTCGGAAGTCAAAGCCTGGTCGACAACAAAATACAACGGGAAAACAACTGCCCGGGTTCTACTGCTTTCTCCGATTGCCAATGAGAATCTGACCGGTCGGAAACTGCTCATTGGAAAACAGAATAACAAAAATCTCGAACTCTATACCGAGGCAACCAGGCAGGTCGCCCGGGAAATGAACGTCGGTTTTGTTGATCTTTTCCATCCCACTTCGAGGATGATGAACGAAAAAAAGAAACCGATGACGTTCAACGGGATTCATCTGACCGTCGATGGCTACAAACGGCTGGCGCCTGTGTTGATGAACCGTATTTTCGGTCAAGAAAAAAAGACTCCCACATGCGATTTGGTTCAATTGCACAAAGAAGTGGCGGAAAAATCCCTGCAACACTGGTACGACTATCGGGCTGTGAACGGCTACTACATTTACGGCGGACGCAAGGAACCGTTCGGTGTTGTCAATTTCCCTGCCGAGTTTGCCAAACTGCGAAAGATGATTGCGAACCGGGACCGCCGAATCTGGGCGGTCGCACAGGGCAAAACGGTTCCCGCAACAATCGATGACAGCAACACCGGCGAGTTTGTAAAAGTCAAAACGAATATTACTTTTAAGATCAAAATTACCTCGCCGGAAGAAACACTGAAATCTTTCAAATTGCCTGAAGGGTTCGAAGTCAACCTGTTCGCTTCCGAACGGGAATTTCCGGAACTGGAAAACCCCTGCAAATTGACCTTCGATGATAAAGGACGATTGTGGGTCTGTACGATGTCGACGTACCCGATGTATCTGCCGGGAGTGCCCGTGCACGACAAAATACTGATCCTCGAAGACACCGATGGCGACGGTCAGGCGGATAAACAGACGATTTTCGCTGATGGACTCTATTTGCCCACCGGCTTCGAATTGGGAGATGGCGGAGTCTATGTTGCCCAGCAGCCGAATCTCGTCTTTCTGAAAGACACCGATGGCGATGATCGGGCCGATCAGAAAGAAATCGTCCTGCACGGCTTCGATTCAGCCGATTCCCATCATTCAATCTCCGCCTTTACCTGGGGGCCGGGAGGAGGGCTCTATTTTCAGGAAGGAACCTTCCACCATACCCAGGTAGAAACGCCTTATGGGCCGCAGCGTTGTGCCAACGCGGGAGTTTTCCGCTACGAACCAAGAACGGAAAAATTCGAGGTCTTTGTTTCGTATCCGTTTTCCAACCCGTGGGGACATACCTTCGACGAATGGGGACAGGATTTCATTGCAGATGCATCTCCCGGATACAATTACTTTGCGGCTGCCTTCTCCGGCCAGGTCGATTATCCCCACAAACATGGTCGCATGAAGCAGTTCCTGAAAAAACAGTGGCGGCCAACTGCAAGTTGTGAATTTGTTTCAAGTCGAAATTTCCCGGAAGAAAAACAGGGCGATTACCTGCTCAATAATTGTATCGGCTTTCAGGGAACACTGGAATACAGGATGAAAGAGGAAGGTTCCGGGTTTCATGCCGATCCGGTGGAACCGCTGATGCAGTCGACGGACCGGAATTACCGTCCAATCGATCTGCAGTTCGGGCCGGACGGTGCCCTGTATATTCTCGACTGGTTCAATCCTCTCGTCGGCCATATGCAACACTCGGTCCGCGATCCCAACCGGGACACCCAACATGGTCGTATCTGGCGTGTCCATTACAAAAAGAAGCCGCTTGTGACTCCTGTCGTGATCGATCATCAATCGATCCCCGAATTACTGGATCTGCTCAAGACCTACGAACAGCGTACCCGATACCGCGTCCGTGTTGCCTTGCGAACCCGCGATACGGATCAGGTGATTGCCAGCGTGAACAGCTGGTTGAAAAAACTCGATCCATCCAGCAGCGATTTTGCCCGGCTGCAACTCGAAGCACTTTGGATCCATCAGCAGCACAATGTGGTCGATGAAAAATTACTGAAAAAGGTATTAACATCGAAAGAACCACGCGCCCGGGCGGCCGCCACCCGTGTGCTCTGTTACTGGCGGGATCAGGTCTCAAAACCGCTTGATCTTCTTGAGCAGCAGGTCAACGACGAACACCCGCGTGTGCGACTGGAAGCGATACGGGCATTGAGCTTTTTCAAAGGGAAGGATGTTGCCCCGGCGCTCGAAATAGCAGCACAGTCACTTATCTACGATCAGGATGACTATCTGGAATATACTCTCAACGAGACAATGGCCACTCTTGATCGTCGATTGAAATCAACGAACAAGCAAGGCAAGTAAGCCCGTGTACGATTACCGAGTGAGCGAAAAAAAGGAAAATGAATACCGATCTCGCTTATCAGTGGTAGCACCGCGTCAGCACGTTCCGGATGGTTGCTTTCCCCCTGGCGTCGTACCGGAATGGCGAGCCGACCTTTCCCTTTGGTCGACCGGGAAAAAGCCGTTTGGGCCGGCTGATTGCAGGTTGGCTGGCTGATGACAGGCCCTCGCCGGAATGGGATTCCCTTTGATATCTTTCTGATCGAACAGGGAGTCGAAATCTTGTCGTCCCGTTGTAAGCAGTGAGGTTGCAGCCTCTGTTACCAGAATGAGCAGTATCAGAATGGCCAGGACAGACGGGTATCATGCCACATACAGGTATCATGCCGATGAAAATATATGATGTTGCCATTGTTGGTGGTGGAATCGTTGGCCTGGCGACTGCCTTGCAACTGTTGCAACAGCGTCCCGGAACAGCGGTACTGCTGATCGAGAAAGAGAAAGAGTTGGCGTCCCACCAAACCGGACATAATTCGGGAGTGATTCATTCCGGGATCTACTACAAGCCGGGCTCATTAAGGGCGATTAACTGCAGGGAAGGGAAAATTGCACTCGAAAAATTCTGTGAACAGTGCGACATCCCTTATGATCGCTGCGGCAAGGTCATTGTCGCTACAGATCAGTCGCAACTGTCCCGACTGGAAAAAGTCTATCAACGGGGGATCGCTAATGGGATCGAGTGTGAAAAAATCGGAAAAGAACGGTTATCGGAACTGGAACCACAGGTTTCGGGTGTGGCGGCTATTCATGTTCCGGGCACGGGGATTATCGATTACAAACTCGTCGCCGGGAAACTGGCCGAGCAAATTCGGGCCGGGGGAGCGGATATCCGTTGTGAAACCAGATTGAAGGGGCTGAGAAAGGAAACCGCTTCGCAAATCATGTTGACATCGCAGGGAGATTTTGCGTCCCGGATTGTCGTTACCTGCGCGGGGCTGCAGTCGGATCGTGTCGCCAGAGTTTGTGGGGCCGACGTCAAAACAAAAATCATTCCCTTTCGAGGTGAATATTACGAATTGAAACCGACCGCGACACACCTTTGCCGAAACCTGATCTATCCGGTGCCCGATCCGCGTTTCCCCTTTCTGGGAGTGCACTTCACACGAATGATGCGAGGTGGGGTCGAGTGCGGGCCAAACGCGGTTCTCGCCTTTTCACGTGAGGGATACACAAAGACCAATATCAACTGTGTCGATTTGATCGATTCACTCACCTTCCCCGGTTTTATAAAATTGAGCTGGAAATACTGGCATGCCGGGTTGGGGGAAATGTGGCGATCCTTTTCAAAAACGGCCTTTGTTGAAGAACTGAAAAAAATGATTCCGGAGATACAGGCCAATGACCTGAAACCGGCTCCAGCGGGTGTCCGAGCCCAGGCAGTCGGTTCTGATGGGGAATTGGTGGACGATTTCCTGATTGAAACAGATGAACGGACTGTCAATGTTCTGAACGCTCCCTCCCCGGCGGCAACTGCTTCGCTCAATATTGGGAAAACGATCGTGGAAAAAGTGACGTCGATGCTTTAGAGTGTAGCCTGTATGGGAACAGGATCTCGCTACGCCGCTGTTTGGGTAAAAGCAGAAACGTGGCAAACGGATAGCGTATCAGGCCCGACCTGATCAACATCGAAGGGAAAACAGTGAGTAAAGATAAAGTTGTATTGGCTTACAGTGGCGGTTTGGATACTTCCGTTCTGGTAGGATGGCTTCAGGATAAAGGGTACGAAGTGCATTGCCTGTATGTTGATGTTGGTCAGCCGTGTGAGGATCGGGCGGCCATCATGCAGAAGGCTCTTGATATCGGTGCTGCCTCCTCGGAAATTGCCGATGTTCGCGAAGAACTTTGCCGCGACTTCGCTTTCCCCGTGCTGCAATGGCAGGCGAGGTATGAAGGAATTTATCTTCTGGGCACATCGATTGCGCGACCGATCATTTCCAAAGCGTGCCTGCAACGGGCGAGGGAAATCGGTGCCGTCGCTTTTGTGCACGGAGCAACAGGAAAGGGAAACGATCAATGCCGCTTTCAACTCGCTGCGGAAGCGCTTGATCCCTCTGTCAAAATCATAGCCCCCTGGCGGATGAAAGAATTTCGTGAAAAGTTTCCCGGCAGAACGGAAATGCTCGCCTATTGTGCTGAGAAGAACATTCCGGTGAAGGCGACAGCTTCCAAGCCGTACAGTTCCGACGAGAACTGTTTGCACATTAGTTACGAGGCCGGTTCGCTGGAAGATCCGCAGGTGGATGGTGTCAATGTGATCGATTTCGGCATGACCGTTTCTCCCCAGGAAGCTCCCGATACCGAAGAGAAAGTGAAAATCGGCTTTGAAGCGGGCATCCCGGTCAGCATTAACGGCGAAAAGAAATCGGCCTTTGAACTGGTCAGCGACCTCAACAGCATCGCAGGCAAGCATGGCGTTGGTCGTATTGACATCATTGAAAACCGGTATGTCGGGATGAAATCCCGTGGTGTTTACGAAGCGCCGGGAATGACGGTTCTGTATGCGGCTCACCTGGCGATGGAACAGATGACACTCGATCGGGATTTGACTCATCTGCGGGATCGTCTTTCTCCCGAAGTAGCCGAGATGGTTTATTACGGTTTCTGGTACACCGCGAAAATGGACGCCCTGATGGCGTTTATCAAAAAAGCCCAGGAACCGGTGACAGGCGAAGTGACGGTTGCCCTGTACAAGGGAAATTGCCGAACGGCCGGTTGGGAAAGTCCGACATCGTTGTATATCGACGAAATCGCCAGCATGGAGGGAGGCGGTTCATACAACCAGGACGATGCTGAAGGCTTCCTGCGGATTATGGGACTCCCCCTGCGAGTGCAAGGTTCCGTTCGACCGCGCCAATGGTAATTTTCCAGGCGGAATGGGACAGTCTCGATCTTTCCCACATGCTTTCACACATGAGGGAAACGGACTGCATCAGATGTATCGAGCGACTACGGAGCAGCTTACAGAAACAGAAGAGGTAGGCTACAGAGAGGCAAATCCCACAATCCGGTTCTGGGCTGTCAACAGGAACTTGACATTCACTTTGATGTGACGCACAGTCGAAGTTGTCCTGTCTGTCCATATACTGCAGCTACGATTTTTTAATGATGGAAACTCAACCAAAACAATCACCACTGAAACCCCATCGCCTGCCGGCCGAGTTGGAGCGGTTGCGTCCCCAGCGGTATTGCATGCCCGATCCCTCCGTTGCGATTACCGATGAAATCATCAAACGGGAAATACCGGCCGGTTCCCGCGTGATCGATTTGGGGTGTGGCGATGGCCGGTCGTTGAAGCTTCCCCAGCAGGAGCAACAATGTTCGGTTCAGGGAGTCGAACTGGAGGATGA
>JALWSL010000122.1 GCA_027080405.1 Planctomycetaceae bacterium | reverse complement strand
AAAAACACGAAAAAATCAATTGACCCCGCAGCAACCGAACTACCGAAAATCTCACTGGATCAAGCTGATAAATTCCAACCACCACTCGAAAACGCCCCGAAAGAAAAATCTGCTGAAGGGATCGCGATGCTCAAGCAGAACGGTAATGGGGAAATGGAATCGAAACCGAAAAACAAACAGGTAAACGCCAAGGCCGTCAACCCGATTCCCGCCGAACCGAAGCAGCCCGTCTGCTTTACTCCCTCGATTGTCTATGTCTCAAAAGACCAACACCTTATCAGGCAAGCCGCCAGTCAAAGTAATGCCGTGATGGTCAAGGAGATGACAGAAGTTGAACCGGGAGATCGTCTTTTCTGTTTGCAAGACATGGAAGCTGAATTTTCCATAGGAAACGGCAAAGGTGATTTAAGGGTTTTGGGAAACACTGCCCTTGAGCTTCTCGGAGCGGATGAGCGTTCCTGTTTTGGAATTGATCTTGCTCGAGGACGGATTATTTTCTCCTTCCAACCGGATAACGCGGATGAGGCCCCCAAAAGAGTGAGAATCCTCGTGCATGGCGTCCCCTGGTATGTGGAACTCCCTCGCGAGCCGGGAAGTATCGCGGTTGAGGTATCTCCCAACAAACCGACCCATTTTGAAAAGTTGCCCGAACCGGCTCCGCTCGTCGCAACAGTTTGGGTCATGGGGCCGGCCGTTCGGCTGTTGCGTTCCGGGGGCGAGTGGGAAGAAATCAAACAGGCAAAACAGTTGTTTCCCTACCATGCTCCCCAGGATGAGGCGACTGAAAAACAGACCGAAAAGGAATTGCCACCATCTCTTTCGGTTCCCGATTGGATTATCCATTCTGAAGTCATTCTATCCTCTTTCAAAAACCGGGATCAGAAAGACTTCCTCAAGAAAATTGATGGCTCTGTCAATCTCTGGCTCGATCTGGAAGGCGTCGCCAATGATCCCAACCCGTACATTGCCCAGATCGCTGCGCAGGCACTCTCACTGGGAGAGCGATATGAATCTCTGGTCAACATTCTGGTGTACTCTCCCCACGAAGAATCTCGCACAGCCGCGATAAACGGTTTGAGGGAATGGTTGCCGCAGTCGCCAAAAAACCGGGATATCTTACGGAATCTGCTGGATCAAACTGTTGATGAACAGACAAGTTCGATTATCTACAAACTGCTTTGGGGATTTGATAATCAGGATGCCCGAGATCCTGAAATTTCCCAACAATTGGTCACTTGGCTCAAACATGACCAGGCCGCTGTTCGTGAACTTGCCATTTACTGGATTAGTCATCTCACAGGCAAAAAACTGGGTTACCGCCCTCTTTCCTCACTGAAAACCCGCGAACAGGGAGCAACAACCTGGCAGCGGCATCTCAACAAAGTCGGTGCCCTGCTGCCTCCCCAAAATTGATATGCCCGACGCTTAACCGATTTTCGCAACTGGCAGATGCGATTCGCTTGAGGCATCGCGTGGGCAGTTTCGCGCCAGGTACTTCTTTCTGGCGATCGATATTTCCTCGGGAGACATTTTCAGTTTCCGAGCAAGAATCAGGCATTCTTCTGTGGTGAGTGTCTTGAGCAACTGGAACTCTTTTTTCTGAATTGCTGCAACCGCTTCGCCGTTCCAGTAAATGACACGGTTATTCGCGGTCGCGGGAACGCGGGGCAGATCATCCAGAATCCCAATCATGTTCAGTGGATCAGCCGCCCGAAGAACAAGCAGTTCAATTTTTCCCGGTTCAATACTGGCCGGACTGCTGCGCAGTTTTCGTAACTGGGCAATCACATCAGAAATCGCGAACTGCTCGCCAGCCACTCCCTTGATAAACCGCCCGCCCCGGATTTCCCCTCGGGCTTCGAGTCGGCGATAAAATCGAGCCAATTCGTACCAGCGTGGTGCCCCCTGTTCCCGATCAATTAAATCGCGAAAGACAACCCCCCAACGGTTCAGCAACTGCCACGCCCAGCGTTCGATACGATTCTGTTCTGAAGCCGCCTGATCTCGATTGGCGTTGTCGTCTGAGTTG
>JALWSL010000121.1 GCA_027080405.1 Planctomycetaceae bacterium | reverse complement strand
CAACCGCTGCCCGTTTCGCTCCCTCAATGACCAGGTAGCTGGTAAGAATCAATCCGCTTTTTGAAACAATAAATCCTGTTCCTGTCCCCGATCCGTTAATCCCCTGCGTCCTGATTTGCACAATCGAGGGCTGCACGAGTTGGGTCAATTCCGGCAGTTTCAAGTCGTGATCAGCAGCGGTTATCTCAGCCAATTCCGCCTCAAAAGCTGGATCCGGTTTGCCGGTGATACCGCCACCTGGATTTCCCGCCGGTGTGCCGAAACCGGGTGCCCCCGGTCCGCCTGATCCACCAAGCGACATATTTTCCATTTCAGGAGAAAGAGCGAGTGAGCCTGGGGCTCCCCCCGGAATCGAAGCAGTCGCACCACCGTTGGCGGCCATTTGCATTCGCATTTCTTCCGACATCTCAGGGTTGGTTCCACCAAATGGAGCCGGTGCTCCAGCCCCACCACCATTGGCAGCCATTTGCATCTGCATCTCTTTCGACATCTCAGGACTGGCCCCGCCCAAAGGAGCCGGTGCTCCAGCCCCACCACCGTTGGCGGCCATCTGCATCTGCATCTCTTTCGACATCTCAGGACTGGCCCCGCCCAAAGGAGCCGGTGCTCCAGCCCCACCACCGTTGGCAGCCATCTGCATCTGCATTTCTTCCGACATCTCAGGACTGGCCCCGCCCAAAGGAGCCGGTGCTCCAGCCCCACCACCGTTGGCAGCCATCTGCATCTGCATCTCTTCCGACATCTCGGAGGAATTTCCTGGAGCGCCTTCCGCTGGAGCAGGATTGCCTTCACCTGATCCCGTCTCCGGCACCGGAACAGCTTCCTGCGCAGCGGAACCGTCACCTTGGGTGGCCCCGGAATTCAGCGCAACAGATTCCGAAGTCGTTTTTCCTCCTCCCGAGCCAGTCAGGAGAAACAGACCACTGGTGATGACTGCACTGAAAACAGCCCCGATAACGATACCCAATATCAACTGGGTTGGATCGTTACCGGACTGCTGAGGTGGAGAGCTTCTTTTTTTCGCCATGGAAAATTCTCATCCTGCGTCTGAATACTTCTAGGAAAGGAACAGGCACCCCCAGACCCCGAAAGATATGCCCGCAGACAGGCCATACCAGCGGATCAGTATGCACTTATGACTTATCGAAGGTACAAAACAACAGCGTATATTACAAGGACAACTTGCCAGGTACGGCAATTCAGCCAGCAGAAAGGAAGACGGGCGTCTGTCCCGCAGCAACTTCTTCGTTTGGTATCTGCTCCGCTTTATTTCGCCTGCGGGTCTGTTTTTTTCATAGGCATGATTGGCGTTTCCCATCCTGCCAAATCCGCTGGTTTCACATGTTTGCGGTAACCGCCGAAACGGAAAGCACTGGGGTGGTAGGGACCGACAAAACTGATGCACATTCCCGGTTTGATATCTTTCTCCAATCCAGCCGCCCAGAAACAGGCGTTAACCAACATGCGGCGAAAGTCATCGTCAAGAAGATCTACAGATGCTCCGTAAGTGGTGGTGAAAACGCGAGCTTTTTTACCCGATTCGCTCTTGCAGGATCGAACCCACGCCCCGGGACAAGGTTTTTTGTCTTCCGCTACGGGAGAATCCGGCGTCATTCCCTGAAGCGGTTGGGCATAAGCCAAAATTTGACTGTCCGGCTCCGGTTCAGTCCAGTACCCTCCCGCTTGCACCCAGGGATTTTTGACACCAATCAGAATCGGATGCGATTTCGCATCGGGCGCGATATCAAGTCGCGTGCTCATCACATGGTTTTTCCCGTAATGCCCGGCCCATGTTTCTCCCAAAATTTTACGTCCAAACCCCCCTTTCCAGTTTTCCACGGTGCTTCGGAAGGAATATCGTGCGTAGGTTGCTTTTTCGGGCATCTTGAAAGCGTGTGTCGAAGTTCGCATACCGACAATCGGCCTGCCCCGCTTCACGTACTGATCGATATGCTTCATCTGATCATCGGGGAAATTCTGAAACCGCAGGAAGATGACCATCAAATCAGCCGAGTCCAACGCTTCCAACCCCGGCATAAAACTGCTACCCGGCTCGATTTCGCCTGTTTTACGATTGA
The DNA here is from genome assembly GCA_027080405.1 of Planctomycetaceae bacterium. Taxonomy (GTDB): domain Bacteria; phylum Planctomycetota; class Planctomycetia; order Planctomycetales; family Planctomycetaceae; genus Rubinisphaera. The sequence continues at coordinate 6,161 of JALWSL010000121.1, read as the reverse complement.
CCGAAAACAGCACCGTGCATTTGAAGCCGTGATGCCTGGCAAGAATTCTGGCCAACGCAGGCAACGATTCCTCCGAGCGGTATTCATGATCCCCCGCCAGAAAAACCAGATGCTTCCCCACTCCCGGGCCGGTTGAACCTTCATAAACAACTTTCGCGTTCACCTCTGCCTGCACCGATTGCATCGAAACAGGGCAGAACAACACGGTAGCTGCGAACAAAATAACAAACAGAACCACGCAGACAGACTTCGTAAATCGAAAAAACATGAGCGAGCTCCAACCAGGGACATTCGATGAACCAACTTGTTTTACCTCGGGTTTATTCTCGCTTCCGCATAACCGATAGCAAGAATCTCCCCCGGCGTCGTCGCTGCATTGTACCAGAGTCGCACTTTATTCGCAGCCCTGTCCACAATAACAACCGGCGCCTGGAGATAACTGCTATCGAATCCTCCCGGCGAACGGCTCAGCACCACTTCTGGAATGGGCCAATGCCAGCGGATCCCGTCGAAAGAAAACGCATACCCGATTTCCCCCTGTTTGCCATACCAGCCGTGATAGCAATCATTTTCAAGAACGACATCGATTCCAATAAAGCGTTTCTGGTCGCCATTGATAACCGTCACACGGCCCCAGTGAACCCCATCCTCCGAAATGGCGTATCCGGTCGGGCCGTAATGCTGACCGGGCATCGTCCCGTTGTACCACATTTTATACAGACGCGTGCTGGTATCGTATGTCACGCTCGGTTCGCGCAGCGAACCGCTATCAAATCGATCCCGTTCACCAAATGAAAGAACCTGCCCTTTTTTCTTCCAGAGTTTCCCATCAGCAGATTCCGCATAACCAATCGTGTTCCCTTTATTGTTTTGGTATCCGACATACCACATCTTGAACTTCTTTTGCGAAGCATCGTAAAGAACCGTAGGCATGTGGACATGGACATCATCAAACTCGCCCGCTGCACCGCGACTCAACACAGGTCTTTTTAACGATCGCTTCCAATGAATGCCATCTTTTGAAGTGGCCAGCCCGATCGAACGGTATGCGTATCCCGGCGGTTTCTGCAGCGCGGTATAATACAGGTAGTAAACCGAATCGACCTGACAAATGGCGATATGAAGCAGCCCCCCCGCTTCCCACGATTCCTCCCCCGCTACCAGAACCGGCCGGTCATGTTTTTGATAGACAAGCCGATCGGCTCCATAGGAATCACATGCTTCCTGTGCTATTGCAGAAAACGGAAAAATACCGGGCACAAGAAGAATCAGAACAAGGTCAAGCAATTTCATGGAAAGCCCGTTTCATCATTGCCAACTCCTGCCCGCTAAAATTCATCGCCAACCCAACCACCTTCCGGTTCGTTGATCGGGCTGTAATCGGCAAAGCGGAGTTGCTGTTTGATCCAGGTCAAATGCGCATCACCCACGGGGCCGGATCGGTTTTTGGCGACAATCACAAACGCCTCTCCCGGACGGTCTTCCGGGTCATACGCTTCCGGGCGATGCAGAAACATCACGACATCGGCATCCTGTTCGATTGCCCCCGATTCCCGCAAATCGGCCAGTCGGGGCCGTTTATCTTCGCGTTGTTCAACACCACGATTCAACTGCGCCAGCGCAATCACAGGAATATCCAAATCCTTGGCAAGAAATTTGAGCCGCCTCGTGATCGAGGAAATCTGCTGCTCGCGCGGCTGGTTCTTGTCTTCGGCTTCAATCAGCTGCAAATAGTCGATGATGACAATACCGATCCCGTGCTGACTTTTCATCCGCCGGGAAACAGCCGCAATCTGCGTCATCGTCCGCCCCGGTTGATCATCGATAAATATCGGATAACTGCTTAATTCGCTTGATCCCTCCAGCAGCGCCTGATGATCCATCGGCTCCAGATTTCCCTGCCGGACTTTGTGCCCATCGACCTTGGAGTGAATGCAAAGCAAACGCTCGGCCAGTTCTGTTTTTGACTGTTCCAAACTGAAAAGCAGTACCCCTGTTTTACTTCCCCCTGCAATAGCCAGGGTTGAATTACAGACAAATGCCGTCTTCCCCATACTCGGCCGTGCGGCTAAAATAACCAATTCCGAAGGTTGGTAGCCGCTCATCAGTTCGTCGAGCCCGATAAAACCGGAGGCCAAACCGCTGACGGTTCCATCCTGATCCTGCCTGCTGTTGATCTTGTCCCACGTATCAAGCAGAATCGACCGCATGTCCGCCTTGCTGAGCGACTCCCGCTGTTCCGCCAGGTGGAAAATCTGCTGCTCGGCCCGGGAGAGAATATCTTCAATATCATCACGTGAATGATAGGTTTCCTTCAGGATCTCCGTGCAGGTGTAAATCAGTTGGCGTTGCAGCCATTTTTCCCGAACAATCCCCGCGTAATATTCGGCGTGGGCGGCATGAGGGACGGTCTCCATGATCTCCAGAATTTTCGAGACCCCGCCGGCTTCCTCCAGTTGCCCCCGTTTTTCCAGTTCATTGGCGAGAGTCACCGCATCGATGCCACGATCACCCCGCTCGTACATTTCCATGATCGCGCCATAGATGCGGCGGTTGCGATCATCATAAAAGTGATCCTGACTGATGATCCCCAGAACCTGATCGACCGTATCATTCACCAGCATGATACAGCCCAGAACGGAATTCTCGGCTTCCACGTTGCTCGGGGGAACACTATCCTGCAAAGCCGCTGTCGCCATTATTCCTCCATCCTTTTAACGGCTGTTTCCATACACGTCAGAGTTTCTGTCAGCCCCTACCGGCGAATTGCTGCCATTGCGCCGCAGAGCACGTCGAGACGCACCCTGCCGATGTTTTGCCATAAAGGCGAAGCGCAAAAAAGAGGGATGCCGGCTGGAATCCCGACATCCGTTATACCACTTTTTGCAAACTCATCAATCAGAAATATCGTACTGACACAACTACCGTACTGATAGGCGATTCGCTCAGCTTCACCTGTTGCAAATTTATTTGGTGCTGACTGGAACAATCCAGACCTTCACTTCGGAATTAACACTTTCATGCAACTTCAACTTGATCGTGTACATGCCCAGTTCTTTCAAGGGGCCTTCCAGGAAAATATGTTTCTCCTGAACATTGTACCCGGCTTCGATGAGGGCCTTGCTGATATCTCCAGCAAGAATGGAACCGTAAAGATGCCCTTCGGCATTGGCATTCGCTTCCAGTGTCACCGAGTATTTTGAGACTTCGTCGGCCAGTTTCTTGGCGTTGGACTTCCGCTTTTTGTCCAACTCGATCAACGCGGCACGATGCGCCTCAACCGCCTTTTTGTTCTCTTCAGTTGCGACAGTAGCCAACCCCTGTGGAAGAAGAAAATTTCTCGCGTAACCGGGTTTCACCCGGACGATCTCGCCCTGTTTGCCAAGATTGGAAACATCTTCGGCAAGCAATAACTCGACGGCTCCCTTGGTACGGGGGGAGTAGACTGTTTTACGTTGAACCTGACGAACCATTATCTCACTTTCACTACTTGAAGGCTTTTCAACCTGAAGACTCACGACTCAAAAATATCCACTGATGAGACATCCTGCCTGCATCTGCGATTTACCAACGAGATTCATGAATTGATGCCTGACGATATTGATATCCAATTCAGCTAAAACGGAACTTCGTTATCCGGGGGGCTATCGTAAAAGGAATCAACGGGAGAAGGGGGCATTTCATTGGAAGAAACCGGCTCCTGAAAATCCGATCCGCCCTGCTGTGGCGCAGAGGATTGCTGGGGCTGTCCCTGTGAACGATAGCCACCACCTCCGCCAGCACCGCCGTCGCCACGCGAACCAAGCATTTGCATATTCTCGCCGACAACCCGCAATTTGCTCCGCTTCTCACCGGTTGTTTTATCCTGCCACTGATCGAGTTGCAGACGGCCCTCAATCAAAACCGGACGTCCCTTGGCAAGATACTCTCCCGCAACCTCGGCCGTGCGTCCCCACAGAACGACATCGACGAAGGTCACTTCCTCTTTACGGGTATTCGACTGTTTGTCGTACCATTGATGATTGACTGCCAGGCCAATTTCGCAGACCGCCCTGCCGCTGGCAACATACCGAACCTGTGGATCACGGGTCAGATTTCCCAAGAGAATTACGCGATTGAAACTCGCCATTATCCTACTCCCCACCAATTGGAAAACACCCAGCCGTAAACAAGTCTGCCCGACTCTGGCAACTCGAATCCCGTTCGAACCCCAAATTCAATTCGAAACAGCCGTTTCCTCGGTACTCGAGTTCTCGGCCGTTGTATCACTTTCCGAAACCGCATCGTCCGTGGATGCTTCTTCATCCTCCACGGGTGGCGAAACTGCCTCAGGCTGCGTCAGTGCAGCAACCATTAAATCGAACAGGCTGGCGGGAGGCAGGATGCACAGATGTCGCAGAACGACATCGCTCAATTTGCACAAGCGATTGAGTTGGGGAACATTTTTGCTCTCGGCCCTGGCGTAAACCAGATAGTGCAACCCTCTCCGGTGCCCTTCGATTTCATAAGCCAGCTTGCCATCCATCCAGGGACGAGCGGCGACAACCTCTGCACCGATCTTGTCCAAAATCTTGTTGACGGCGTCCGTCACACCATCCGGATCGGTCGCATACTTTCCGCTATCGAGCAGAAACATCATTTCATAATTACGAAGTGCCAACTTCAATCTCCCCATCAAATCTCACGCCAACCGAGCGTTTGGCTATGAATCACTCTGTTTCAAGTAAACATTTATCGACAAACACTGACAAATGTAGTCCCGGGCTACGACATCAGAAAACCCCGGCAGGAAATTTTCAAACCGACCGGAGCGACCAAGACTAACATTCCTGCAGATATTTACAATTAATAACGCCCAATTTCGACTGAAATCGACCATTATTCCGGGCAGAACCCCAATTTACTTCCCTTCGCGGGAGAACCGTGTCACTTGCCGGCATTACATTGATTCATGGCGGCTTCAATCCCTTCACGAACCCAAACTTCCAAACCGTCCGCCGCCTGTTGGACTGCATGGGCCATCTCTTCCTGCTCCTGTTTCCCCATTTTCTGGAGAACATAACTGGAAGTATCCATTTTTCCGCTCGCCCGGCCGATTCCAACCCGCAATCTCGGTACCTGTTCGGTTCCCAGATGATTAAGAATGTCCCTGAGCCCCTTCTGTCCGCCGGAAGAACCACCTGCCCGGAACCTCAATTTTCCCGGAGGAAGATTCAGATCATCACAGACAACAATAATCTGTTCAACCGGCAACTTGTAAAACCGGACCAGCGAACCGACCGCTCGACCGCTCAGATTCATATACGTCTGCGGAGCAACCAGAAGCGCCTTCTCGCCCCCCAGATTGATTTCTCTGACCTCCGATTCATGAGCCAAACTCGACAGACTCGCCTGGTGACGGGCAGCCAACTCCCCAAGAACTTCAAACCCGACATTGTGCCTGGTCCCCTGATACCGCCTCCCGGGATTTCCAAGACCAACAATCACTTTCATTTAACACACTCAACGTGCCAGACTCTCAGGCGAGGTAACAGATTACCGCCAATCGATCATCTCCATAACTCTCCAGGAACTGCCTCAAAGAACAGTGTGTTCTCTCAGAAAAGAGCCGACACGACCGGATGTTTAGCCGCTTTCGCGGAACCGGCATTCAAAAAAACGCGTTTGTTCAACCCTCCCGTTTTGCCCTATCTACAGGAAAAACAGCCTCGCAACCAACGTGAAACCGGTTAAATCGTATCAAACAGACCAGACTACATGTTGCGGGAGACCGAATCAGCCCAGGGGCTAACCTGAAGCTGCGGCCGATGCCTCACCCTCGGCCGCTTCTCCTTCCGTCGCCTCCAGTTCAACGCCCTTCTTCGGAACGACAATATGAACCAAAACTTCGTTAGGTGGAAGCGGTGTTGTCACTTCGGGAGGCAACTCCAAATCACTGACGTGAATGCTTTCCCCCAACTCCAGGGAGCCGATACGGACATCAATCCTGTCTGGAAGACGGATAACCGGACAGTCAACGGGAATGGAATGGCGGGGCTGTTCGAGAATTCCACCACGAAGAACCCCCGGCGAAGTCCCCTTCAGGGAAAGAGCCACCTCAACGTGGACTCGCTCATCGGGATCAACACGGAGTAAATCGAAATGCTGGACATACTTCGAGA
>JALWSL010000120.1:747-8253 GCA_027080405.1 Planctomycetaceae bacterium | reverse complement strand
TATGGTTCAGACATTGCGTCGGCGACGGAAATCGTATGACTGGTCCAGCGGGCTGCGATTTTTTCGCTCCATTGATAGGCACGATACAGAAAAGGGTGTTGACCGTAATGAAACGCGGCTCCGTGAATGGTATGAACGCAGGGGATCTTCAATGTAAAAGCGGCGCGGCGGCCCAGAATGCCCGCTTTCGAGCTGTGCGTGTGGACGATATCCGGTTGCAACTGACGAAGATGTTTCTTCAACTTTCGATAGGCAACCAGTTCACGGATCGGATGGATGTTGCGGCGAAGTTCATCGAGAATGATCAGGTTACATCCCGATTTTTCAGCACGGGGAAGCAGACTTCCCTCCGGCCCCAGAGGCGGCCCGGTAATCAGCGTTACTTCATCGCCAAATTCACGGATGTGGTCTTCCACGGTGTGAACCGTATTTTCCTGTGCCCCCCCCACGATGAGCCTGGTGATGATGTGAGCAATTTTCAACGGTCTATTTCTTGGATCTCGCCACGATGTTTGAAATTGTAAAAGAGGTTCACTCCGGACAGCCGAAAAATCTTCAATGGGAAAAAAGTCATCAATTGATGCGTATGTCGCAGTCGGGTAACGATTTTTTCAATCGGTCGGCCCCCGATTGGGTGACGCCGGTTTGTGTCATTTCGACTTTTTTCAGAGACTTCATTTTTTCCAGCGTTTCGATCGCTGTGTCAGTTATCTTTGTCTCGTTAAGAATTAAAACAGAGAGATGATTGAACGATGCGAGACTGGGGATTTCCCGGTCGGTTATTCCGGATTGGGCCAGATTCAGCGAGACGAGCAGATTCGGGTTCGGGAGCAGGCGAAGCGAATCTCCTGTTGCGGCGATGTCCCGCAGCGTCAGTTTCTTCAGGCGGTCGAACTTTTTGAGGAATTGAAGCCCTGCATCGGTGATCCTGGGAGTCTGGTACAGTGTCAAATCGACCAGGGACAGATTTTCCAGTGGTCGAAGCCCGGCGTCACTCAAATTACAGTTGTCCAGCGACAGGCCCTGCAGTGTTTTCATCTTCGCCACCAGTGGGATGATGGAATCGTCGATCAATCCGCCGCCAATCTTCAGGTTTTTCAGACCCGATTTCCCGGCAACCATTTCGATGCCAGCGCGAGTCAATTTCCGACAGTTGCGGATATCGAGCTCACTCAGGTGAGGGAGTTGCAGGATCATTTTCAGTCCCGCATCACTGATGTTGCAGCCCGATACCCGGACGGCACGCAATTGAGGCATCTGAGCCAGGCTTTTCATGCTGGCATCGGTGACTAATGGGGAGAGGCGGAGGTCGATAATCTTCAACTTTTTCAGTTTCGGGAGTTCCGCCAGACCGGTATCGCCAATGAGTGTATTTTTCAGAGTGAGTGAAGTCAGTTCGGTCAAACCTGCAATTTGCGGGGCCAGTTGATCGCTGATACTGGGGCCTTCCAGCACGAGACTTTGCAGATACGGAAAAACAAGGATTTGTTGCATCTGGTAGTCATCGACCCAACTCCGGTTGGCTGCGGTATCAAGAGAAATGACATGGCCATCTGAATCTTCCTTCATGGCGATGCCAAGTTCCTTCGCGCTTTGCTTGGCAGCAGCGATCTTTTCGGCCAGTTCATCGCTGATTTCAATGACAACCGGTTCGGTTTGGGGCTTTGTGGATGCCTGCTTCGGTTTTCCGTCATCTTTCAGGGGGACAGTATCTTTTACGGAGGCAGAATCGGCTGGTGTCGAGGTGTTCTGTTTGGCGGAATCGCCGGGTTCGTTACAACCAGACACGCAAACAAGCAGCAGGCTGGCAACAAGGCAGCCAGATATGTAAGCGAACAAGGTTGAATTGATAAACAGGTTTGCCTGGCAGCAGGCTCTTTGGTCGAGGGCTCTCATGTTGTTCCTGCCTGGTCTCTTTCTCATCTTTTTCCGGTACTGGAGGTTTCCGGCACTGGAGACGCCCAACGGGTGGGTGAATCTCACGTTTCCCCAATGTCTGGACTTTCGGATTTTTTCTCAGGGATATTATTGAGTCTGAGGTTATTTTGAGTACGAGGTTATACCGTTGACTGCAGGATTTTACGAAGCCTGTGCCTATTTCTCAAACCCGTTTATCGGCTTGATGACGAATTCAAGTGATCTGCACTCAAAATAGGGCAAACCAGAGAAAAAGCGGGAAACAGGGCGTCTCACGAATTTCTGTGCAGTTGTCGCCTACGTGCAGTTGTCGCCTACATAGACAAGCTGCTCTGAGCCTATTTTCGTCAATTCAACAGGAAACGGCAGATAACAGTTTTGTTGACGTCGAAACAAGCCAGGCATGAGAAATGAGCAAGGAATAAGAAATGAGCCAGGAATAAGCCGAGTGATTCGACTAATTGTAAAATTTATGTATAAATGTCAGAGTTCCGCTTCATTTGCTTTCGGAAAGCAAACGTATAGCGATCACTTTATTTTGAGTCACTTGTCAGGGTCATTACTGATGCAGATTTCTGTTTCCTTTTTGATGGCAGTTCTTTCGTTGGGTTTCTTTCATGCCTGTGAAGCCGTTGCGGCTGATCCGGAGTACACGGCTGAGCTCGTTTTTCCGTTGCATCCGGAGCATAACCATGCACCGGGAATTGTCGAGTATGAAAACGGCGACCTGCTTGTTTCGTGGTATCGCGGAGCAGGGGAGCGGAAAGCGGACGATGTTGCGATTTACGGGGCCAAAAGCGTGAAAGGTTCCCACTGTTGGGGAAAGTCGTTTCTCATTTATGACACGCCCGGTTTCCCGGACTGCAACACCTGCATGATGATTGATCCACAGCAACGCCTTTGGGTTTTCTGGCCGGTGATCATTGCCAATACGTGGGAGTCATGTTTGACAAACTTTCTGGTTTCCGAAGATTACGAAAATCGCCCGTCTCCCAAATGGAGCAGGCAGGGAGTCATTTTTCTGAAGCCGGACGATTTCAGTAAAGATGCCAAAACGGCTCTCGACGGAATGCTGAAAACCCTGAAACAGGCCGGTGTTAAATTGCCCCAGGATTTACAAAAGGAACTGGATGAAATTAATGTCCGTCTCGGGGACAAGCTCTATCAGAGATTGGGCTGGCAACCACGTTGCAAGCCGACCGTTTTGCCCAGCGGGAGAATCCTGCTTCCGTTGTACACCGATACGTTTTCGATCTCGATCATGGCGATCAGTGATGATCAGGGGGAAACATGGTTCGCCAGCAAACCATTGATCGGCTTCGGAAATATCCAGCCGAGCGTACTTCGCAAAAATGATGGAACTCTTGTCGCTTACATGCGGGAAAACGGAATACAGAAGCGTATCCGTGTTTCAGAATCGAAAGATGATGGCGTGAACTGGGGGCCGGTTTATAATTCCAGTCTGCCCAATCCCGGTTCCGGTTTGGACGGCGTTCGTCTGGCCAATGGGCATTGGCTACTCGTTTACAACGACACTATCGACGGGAGAAACAGCCTGGCGGTTTCGATTTCAGAAGACGAGGGAAAAACCTGGAGATGGACGAGGCATCTGGAAAAACATCAAACAGGTTCCTATCATTACCCGGCTGTGATTCAGGGGAAAGATGGAACGATTCACGCTGTGTACAGTTACTTTGTTAAAGGTGGGAAAAGTATGAAACACGCCGCCTTCAATGAACAGTGGGTACGTGTTGGGGATCAGCGTGAGTAGGCACTTGCCTGGATGAGTGACGGGAATCGTTGCGATCCCGTCTCTCGGGCGTTTCCTTTGTGGTTCCCGGGTCGCTGTGGTTATTCCATTTCGCTGTCTGCTTTCGCCTGCGTGATGCCAGTTCTCGGGACGGTCTGGCTGATTACGATTCCGATTCAGATTGGTGGCTTATGAAGTTTACGGGTTTGAATCAGTATTTCGATTTGAAAAATCGGGAGGATCTCCGTCGGATACAGCGTCCGTTGACCGTATTCGGTCTGCTCTCCCTGTTGTTACTTCTTGGAACGGTCGGGTTTCGACTGATTGGTCATGCAAACTGGGTTGAATCACTTTATCTGGCCGTTGTGACATTGACGACGTTAGGGAGCAGGGATCCGGCTTCTGACACCGCGACGATGGTTTTTACCATCATTTATATGATGTTTGGATTGGGGCTTTTCAGTTACAGCATCACAGCTTTGGGGAAAAGCCTGATTGATGCCCGTTATCGAATTCTTTGGAGACGCCGCCAGATGTTGAACCGTATTGGTGCATTGCAAGACCATTATATCGTTTGTGGACAAGGCCGGATGGGAACGACGATTTGTGAATATCTGGCCCGTAGAAACAAACCGTTCGTGGTGATTGACCACAATGAAGAGCAGATTAACGAACTGGTCGAACAACATGACTGGCTTTGTCTGGCTGGAGATGCGACCGATGATGCCATTCTTCGCCAGGCGGGAATTGAACGGGCCAAATCCCTTGCATCGACGCTCGGTTCGGATGCAGACAATGTCTACGTTGTGCTTTCTGCGCGAATGCTCAACAGTAATCTCCAGATTGTTGCACGTGCCAGTGATGACAAGGCGATCGAGAAAATGGAACGGGCCGGTGCAACCCGTGTGATCAGCCCGTTTAGTAGTGGTGCGACAAAAATGGCCCGCTTCATGCTGAACCCCTTGGTTGACAACTTCGTGGAAGTGGCTGATGAGCATGACAGCGATCTGGAACTGATTGACTTTCAGGTGACAAAGAGTTGCCCGTATCTCGGGAAAAAACTTTCTGAAACCGACATGCGGGATTCGGGAGTGATCGTTCTCGGGATTCGTCGGGAAAATGGAGAACGGCTGATCCCGCCACCCGGCTCCGCCGTTCTTCTTGAAGGGGACAGCCTGTTCGTCTTTGGACATGCTGCTTCGGTCGGAAGAATATTCAATTTGGGGGAAGCTTCGATTTAGTATCTTGGAGTGTCTTTGGGAATTGAAAATATCATCGTGACACAAATTGGAATTGCCATTGTCGAATCTGAAAACCGCTTTCTGGTGGGGGTGCGATCGGAAAAAACAACACTGGCCGGCTATCATGAGTTTCCCGGCGGAAAACAGCAGGACGGCGAAAATAGTTCACAGACAGCGATTCGGGAGTGCAAAGAGGAAACGGGCCTGGAAGTTGTGGCGGTTCGCCTGTTGCATCAGACATCGTTTCCGTATGAACATGGCGAGGTTCAACTGGACTTTTGGCTTTGTGAATTATGTTCTTCTTCAGAGGGAAGAGTTCTTCATGCCCCCTGGCAGTGGATACCGCGAAAGTATCTTCCATCATTGAAATTTCCTCCTGCCAACGCGGAAATAATAGAACAGTTGACAACTGGTATCGATTCATCTGACGGCCAGACGGGTAGAGGAGAGTTTGATTGAGCGATTCCCGGAAAGAAAAAAGAAAGCCTTTGTTGCATGTTGTCCTGTTTCAACCCGATATCCCGCAAAATACCGGCAATATCGGCCGCAGTTGCGTGGCGGTTGGGGCCAAGTTGTGGCTGATCCGTCCACTGGGATTCCAGCTTGAATCCCGTTATTTGAAACGGGCGGGGATGGATTATTGGGAGCACCTCGATTGGCAGGCGGTTGATTCTTGGGAGGAGTTGCGTCAGCACCTGCCCAAGGCAACCGTGTGGTGTTTGACAAAATTCGGTTCTCGCAGTCCGTGGGACGCCACTTTTTCGCCGGGTGATATTTTACTGTTCGGAAGCGAAAGCCGTGGTCTGCCGGAAAGTATTCGCGATCAATATGCGGGCAACTCTCTTCGTTTGCCCATGCATCCGGAAGTTCGCAGTCTGAATCTGGCCAGCACCGCCAATACCATTATGTACGAAGCGGTCAGGCAATTTGGAGGACTGTAATCCGCAGGCTGAGTTCTGAAGCAGTTTTCGGGCATGCACGCCTGTTCTCGAAAATGTCAAAACAGCGATGAAATGCCCTGTTCGATGAAATCTCTCTTTTCCTGCGTCCTGTTTTCGTGATAGCATCCCTGCATCCCTTCAAGTGTCAACATAATCATGAAAGGGCCTTCATGATGTATTCTTTTCTTGTCAAAGGATCGTTCCGTCTTTTAATTTGTTTGACTTTGCTTTTTGTTTCACGTTCTCCTTTTCTTTGTGCTGATGAGTCTCCTGCCGACTCGCCGAATAAGAAAATCGAACAGGATTCCGGGGAACAGCAAAGCCGGAAAGACGGGAAGGAGTTGCTGGCCGAAGCGAGTGAACACTTCAAGGCGGGAACGGGGGCGATCGAGTTGAAGCAGTGGGAGAACGCGGTTTCCGAACTCGAACAGGCAGTAAAACTGGCTCCCGAAAACAGTGTTTATCATCACGCTCTCGGAATCGCCTATATGGGAAGTAAAAAGGCGAATGCAGGTTGGTATCACTTTCGTCAGGCAGTACGACTGGATCCCAAAAATGTCACGGCTAGTGTCGATTTTATGAAGACGTGGAAACTTCTCGATGCACAGGGGCTGTTCAATGTTGGAACACCGTTGAAGAAAGTGGCCCAGACATTGGGCAAACCTGACCAGGCCGTTGATCAGGGTGAACGGTTGCGTTTGGTGTATGGCTTTATGTCGCTCAATTTTATCAAGGGGCAGCTTTTTTCCGTTCTCGATATGAGAAACCTGCCCCCGCAGGGACTCAGCACGGTTGATGGCATGGCGTTCACGCTTCCCGGGCGTGAATGGGTTGTTGCGTATCGCTACCTGTCGGCCCAACAGGGGAATACGGAATATGTGAAGCGGGGCGAATCGATCCAGTCCTGGACCGAGCTTTTTTCAAGCCAGCGATTTATCGGGGCGGCTGGCAGTAAAAATGCGGTCGAAATCATGGAAGGGATCCGGCGTCAACTGGAAGAGCGTTTCGGGAAAATTTCCTTCAACATACTGGGCCAGACCGACAAAGATGTCTTGTTCATCTGGAGTATTGAGCAAACCGACGAGCACGCCGCTCAGCAGGAGGTTGCGCGCATCGTCCAGGGAGAACGCGATATTCACCGACTCGCTTACACGCGCAAGGGAAGTTTCGAAGAGACAGAGACATTAGCCCCGTGGATCAAAATACTGAAACAGGCGAGGCTTCTGCCTGCGAAAGAGTTGAGGGAATATCATAGAAAACAGCTGCGTGAACTTCAGGAAAGGGAACTTCGCGATATTTCCCGTCAAATTCTGGCCAAGCAATTTGAACTGATTCGCAAGAAGGAGGTTGATGCCCTCAGGCTGTTTTATGTTGAAGATGTCCGCAAGGAGATAACCGGTGAGTTACTGGAAAAAGTCATTCCGTTTCTGGACAAACTTTCTCCCGAAGAGATGGTCGATCATGTGAAAATCGAAGCTGACGGTAAGACCGTCAAGGCGAAGATATTCGACAAGCAGGGGAAAATTTTTACGACTCTTGTTCAGATCGAAGGACGCTGGTTCGCCAGGACGATCTGGTTTGAAGCGCTGGTGAAATAGGGTCGTAAAACAGGATCAATGATAAAAAACAGGATCGGCTACACAAAGGGGCGGGATTC
>JALWSL010000120.1:0-737 GCA_027080405.1 Planctomycetaceae bacterium | reverse complement strand
GGAGACTGTTTCGGAAATTTCAGGAGCATTTGTTGTTGCTGCCAGGATTTCCAGCGCTTCCAGCCGAGTTCACCAAACAGATCGCGCCGTTTTTTGAAATAGAGCAGAGGCGAAGATTCCTTCAGGTTTTTATTCAGGGTCTGAATCGCAATAGCAAAATATCCGGAACGTCGACTTTTCCGCACAGCGATCAGCCAATAATCGCCACTGGCGGGATCGACCCATTTTTCGAGAGCCCGATAGGCCTGTTCAAACTGTTTGTCCTGTTCTTTCTGGTCTTTTATCGGATGCTTCGCCACCACTTCCGGCAATTCCTGGAAGGCAATCGCTCTGGCCTTGCGATACAGGGCATCAACCAGCTGTTTTTTTTCTTTTTCCGCCCGGTCATGAGCCTGCTTGGCTTTCTTGTCCTCTTGAGGGACACGGATTGCCAGAGTGGCTGCCAACTTCTCCTGATCGAAGCTGGCGATCAACTCGTCAGCCGCCTGGATGATCAGTTCGAGTCGTTCCAAACGCTTTTCTTTGCTGTCAAGTTTTTCAAGTCGAATGACCAGTGGCTGACGATCCTGCTTGTCTTCACTGCGCAGCTGTTTATACAGCTTGTTGAATGGTTCTTTCGTGGGGTCGAGAGTTTTGAGGTGCTTCAGTTTGATCGCACGAATCTGTTTTTCCAATGTTCCAGAGGCGCTGGCTGCGGAAGCGGATTTCGCTGCCGCCTGTTTCGTATAGAGATATTC
>JALWSL010000119.1:1049-8259 GCA_027080405.1 Planctomycetaceae bacterium | reverse complement strand
ATCATACAGTCTACGAAGCAGCAACGGGGAGGTCAAACAGAGAACAGGGAATCTACTTCGCAATGGAGAACAATGGAGAACGTAGCCGATGCCGCCAGTGTTATCAGAAAACTCAAGGTTATCGGAAAACCCAAGCTGTTTCCGAATCTTTTCCTGTAGTCCCCATTTCCAACAAAGCCGACTGCATCGGGTAACCGACCCGACCCCGAAACGGGCAGCCGGAGAGGTCGAAAGAATGTGGAAGCGATCTCCCTACGGCTCATTAACGAGGGAGACAATCAGGAGCAGGCGCAAACGATTTTGGGAGTTCTGCCTGTTTCGTGATGTTTTGCTGTCATCGCTTTCGTTCGGTTTTCCACTTGCCGATTCGGGGGAGAAAGACGAAGCAGGCGCAGAAGGAGGTTCCGGAAGATTTTTTTGATTCAGTGCAATTCCTCGTTGAGCAGGAGAGGCGGTTTTTGCGATCACCTGGCTTTCTTTCCCTTCGGCAGTATTACTGACAGTATTCGGGAACAGACGAACTGCAATCTGGTAGGAGTTGCTATTTGTCGAATCGGCAACGAGAGGGCCGCCAGCGGAGCGTTCTGTTTTTTTATCGCCCCCTTTCGCTTCGGCAGGTGAGAGTCGTTTCTTTCTGCCGCGAGTAATTTTTATTTTCGCCTCGGGAGAAGCATTTTGGACAAGAACTTTCCAGTGTGGAACTGAAGTGGAACGATGATTCCTGTTTTTTTCCCTTGGGGCAGTTCCAGTTTTCGCCAACTGATCCGATTTGTTTTTGTTCACATTTTTGTCTATGGAAGAAGTGCTGAAGGGGGCTGTTTGACGATCAATTTCGAATCGTTGCAGGCCGACTGTGTTATCAGCAACCGGTTCAATATCGTAAGAAGTTCCCTCAAGATTCGGTACACTTCCCACATGAACCTGACGGATATCTTTCAAGCCATCAAGTTGAACCAAACTGCCGAGAATCTGTTCCTGTGACGCTTCCACATAGAGCGCCATCAACTCCTCACGCTTTTTCTGTTTTTCTGTTAAAGGCTTTCCAGAGTCAGCGGGCTTTTTATCAGATGATTTTTCGTTTTCATCACGCCCGGCAATTTGAATTTGTGAGGCAGGGACAATTTCGTTGTTACTGAGCAAAACCTGAATCGTCCCGAATGCCTCTTCAACATCGACCACGCTCAATTCGACAACAGAAACATCCTGCGTGATCGTGTTACTGGTGACATACCGAACCAGTTCGCCCGGTTCCAAAATTCCCTGCAACTTGGGCGAGTTTGCCAGAGTGTTGATATATTCGATCGATTTTTTCGACAAGACAGCGGGCAATGGCGGGATTTCTTCCGTGCGCGCAGCCACCGCAGCGGGAGCAGGTTTCGCGGCTCGCATCGCCTTCAGGGCAGGAGCTGCACGAACGGCTTTGCTCATTTTCCTGCTGCCGTTTGGGTAACCGAAGGGGCGATCGGAAGCGGCAACACTTAACCGATTCTCGTCTTCAATCCCACCTTGGGCGTCCATCGCGATTTTTTTCTCCCCCTCTGCAGCGAAATTGGATTCGGCAGAACCAGACAGGGCGGACGTGCCAGCATCGGACGATTCCGCAACAACGTGATCGGTCTCCATGGCGGAGTCGGGAGCAGAGCGTTCCATCATCGCCAGATCTGTGGTGCCAATGTTTGGCGTCATCCGTTGCGACATGTAGTAGAAGGTGCCCACGGTAGAAATCAACATCAGCAAACTGATAGAAGCGACCATCTGGAAAAGTCGGGAACGGGCGACAAAACGCCTCGGCTGTTTTTGCGATCCGGAAAGCAGAGTCTGCCGTTCTATCTGCTGGCGTACTGCTTCGTGCAAGCCGGCAGGTGCTGATTCTCTCGGCAGTTCGCGCAGCAACGCGCCCATCTGGCGAAAATCGTCGAGCATCCGGGCATCTGCAGATGTTGCTGCAAGATGTTGTTCCACCAACTCACTATCCGATTGAGACGTCAACTCGCCATCAAGATAGGCAGAGATCAGTTCGGGATCAAATTCAGATTTCATAATTCAAAATGGGGCGGCCCCATCCCACAGACAATAAAAACAGGGGACGCTGTCACGCCAGCTCACCTGTTAAAAAACTTAAAAAACAATAAATTCCAATGAAAATTCCCAAATATATCACGATGTATCCGATCAGCCGACTTTCAAGGTACGATCATCAGGCCTGGCAGATTTCCTCTCCCTCGGGTAACAGTTTCAATAAATTTTCTCTGAGCAGGCTACGCGCTCGATGAATACGACTGCGAACCGTTCCGATCGGGACTCCCACAATTTCCGCTATCTGTTCGTATTTGAAACTTTCCATCTCTTTCAATATCAAAACGGTTCTGTAATCCTCCGGTAATTCCTCCAACGCTGCCCGCACCATGTGTTGACGTTCCGATGTTTCCATTTGGTGGGACGGCTGGTTATCCGGGTGGTGATCTTCAGGAGTGATTGAACCGGAGGCAGGTTGATTATCGATTGATGTTGTCGGTAGCGACTTCTTTCGCTTACTGCTCATCGCGATATTGTACGCCACCCGAAACAGCCAGGAATAAAAACCGGACTCCCCACGAAAAGAAGCCAGCTTTGTCCAGGCCATCACGAACGCTTCCTGAACGACATCCCGAGCCTCCTCCCGATCCCGCAAAATCTGCACCAAGGCACTAAAGAGCCGATCCTGGTATCGTAACATCAGCGCATCGAACGCCTCTGTCCGCCCGGAAACAGACTCCGCAATCAATTCCTGGTCCGTCTTTTTCTCGGCCATCGTTTATTGGACGTTCGCAAGGTGGGAAAAGTTCCAGAATTCCCGGAAAGGGAAAAACGACGAAAATTATACGTACATTCACAAGTGCATTTCTGGTCAGTTCTGCTTTTTTGAATGAACGTCTGGATGAACGGAAGTCGTCTCAAGATAAACCAGATAGACTACTCCTGCAATCAAAACGGCAATACTGACCAGTTGGGATATCGTCAAACCGGTGTCCAACTGTGTAAATTCGTCTCCTCGCACGAACTCGATTAGAAACCGATTGATCGGATAAAAAATTGCGCCGACAGCGAAAACTTCGCCCACATGCCTGCGATATTTGAAAACGGTCGCCGTCAGGTAGGCGAGGACAAAACCGCCGATCGAACTGTAGATTTGCGTCGGATGCAAGGGTAGGCTGACGACCGCATTTGGATCGATGAAGCCGGAATGCAGCATGATTTCGTACGGGACAGAACCAGGCGGAAAAGTGATCGCCCAGGGCAAGTCGCAGCGATCCCCATAACAGCAACCATTCAGCAGGCAGCCAATCCGTCCAAAGCCGATCCCCAGAAAAATCGAAGGTGTAATGACATCTGCCAGCTGTAGCGGTCGGACGTTTCGAATTTTGCAAAAAGTGAAGTAGGTGATCGTTCCGAGGATCACTCCGCCATAAAGGACGAGCCCTCCATCGGAAAGATTGACGATCCGAAAGAGATAATCCTGCAGTGAACTCGCATCTTTGAAAACCATTTCCCGTTTTTGGATCAGGTAAAAACTGCGGGCACCGACGATTCCCGAAACAAGAATCGCCATCGCCGCATCCCAGACGACATCGCGTTCAATCCCTACTTGATCCGCCCGTCGCCCGGCCCAACTTGCACCGACAACAAAAGCAATCAGCAACATTGTACCATAGCCGTAAACGGGAAAAACTCGAACTGGTGAGAAGAAATAGGCAACCAGTCCGACGGCCCCCAACTGGATTGCGGCGGCAACAAGAGGTGCCAGGGGGGATGGCGGTTTCCCGCTTTGCTTATTCTTCGCTTTCCTGTTTTCCTTCTCGTTTTGCGAACTTTTTGAAAGGTGTTGCCCGGTCGCTTGTCCGGTCAGAAAAAACCAGGTTGCATAAGCCAGCATCAACCCGAAGAGAATCAATCCGAAACCGACATGCAGGATCGGCTTATCGGCTGTACCATTCGGAAGAATGGAGAAGGGAGCATCCAGTGAGATATAAATCAGAGTTTGTCGCACGCCTGATCGGCTCCTCTGTTTTGCAGGTTGGGCTGGCTGCAGGCCAAACTGTGCCTGACAAAAATGGATGAAAACGGTATTGGGTGAAAATTTTTTGTCTGGATTATCCGAAAGAGGACTTCCTGCTTCATGAGGATCAGGAGTCAAAAATTTCCGGAATACAGAGTCCGCCATGCCGTTCCACGAACTACGTTATGGAGTCCATATTACGATGTTGTTTGAAATATCTCACGGTTGTCGATCAAACGGGTTTCTCCGACTTTTGCCGCAATCAATGCGACCATTTTCTGCTGTCGCTGTTCGAGCATATGCAGGCTGTCCGGATCGGCAATCGTCGCATATTCGGGAACAACATCAGGTTCAGAGACGAGTACTTCCAACATGTTTTGGCGAATTTGTTTCAAGGAAAGTTGATCATCCTGTATCAGTTTTTCTGCCAGGCACAACGCTCGGTACAGAACGGTTGCCTGTTTTCGTTCACTGGGAGAAAGATAGGCGTTTCTGCTGCTTAACGCCAGCCCATCTTTCTCCCGAATGATGGGGCAACCGACAATTTCAATCGGGAAATTGAGGTCACGGCAAAGAGCTTTTATGATCGCCAGTTGTTGATAGTCTTTCTGGCCGAACATCGCGACATCGGGCTGCACGATGTTGAACAGTTTGGCGACAATGGTGGCGACGCCATCGAAATGTCCGGGACGGGAATCGCCTTCCCAGCGTCTTGCCAACTCTCCGACGCACAGTTTCAATTGTGGATTATCGCTGTAGATGGTTTCGTTTTGGGGATGAAAGACGAAATTCGCACCGGCCTGTTCACACAGTTGCAGATCGTTTTCGAGTGTTCGAGGGTACGAATCATAATCTTCATCAGGGCCGAATTGCGTCGGATTGACGAAAATGGTGACGACCACAAAATCGGAATGGCGGGCTGCTTTTTCAATCAGGCTCAAGTGCCCGGCATGGAGCGCCCCCATCGTCGGGACACAGCCGATCTTTTTGCCAGCCGATCGGGCAAGCCCGATTGCGTTTCGTACTTCAGAGATGATCGTCCCGGTTTGCATTGTTGCGAAAATCGATCGTCGGAGTAATCGTAGGGTTAGTTGCACTGTTCGCAATCGTTGCGGTATCTGCAAATAGTAGGGCCTGCTATAGAAGTTTTACCAGGCAAACAGGGACGTTCCCCATGTCAAGCCGGCTCCAAAACCGGAAAGCATGATCGTATCGCCGCGGTTGATCAACCCTTCTGAAAGTGCTTCATCCAGAGCCAATGGAATTGATGCGGCTGAGGTATTGCCATATTTCTGGACGTTGCAATACATGCGTTCCTTCGGAATGGCGAGTTTTTCCGCAACCGAATCGAGAATACGTTGATTGGCCTGATGCAGAATGAACAGTGGAATATCGTCAACGGTCATCCCGGCTGATTTCAAAACAACGTCGATCGATTGCGTCACCGTTCGGACGGCCCATTTGAAAACACTTTTACCGTCCATTCGCAGATAATGGTCGCCATTCGCCAGCGATTCGGAGGTCATCGGGTTCTTCGTTCCTCCTGCAGAACGTCCGAGCATCAAACAGCCCCCTCCATCGGAACCGAGCTGATAGGATCTCAGCCCCTGTTGAAGTGTTCCCGGTGCCATGACCACCGCCCCGGCACCATCGCCAAACAGCGGGGCAACTCCACGATCTTTCGGATCGACAATGCGTGAATTGCAGTCTGCACCGATCACCAACGCCAGTTTTGCATTTCCTGTGGAAACATATTGCCCGGCTGTGCTGACAGCATACATGTATCCTGCGCAGGCCGCGTTGAGATCAAAGGCAGGGGCATCAATCCCCAGTCGATCCTGCACCAGACAGGCGGCTGAGGGACAGTGGAAATCGGGAGTGAAGGTGGCAATGATCAGTAGATCGATATCCTTGGCGAAGACCCCGGCGTTCGCCATCGCCCGCTGGGCAGCCATCACCGAAAGATCGCTTGTCGCCTGCCCCGGAGAGACAAAACGCCTTTCCCTGATGCCGGTGCGTTGTACGATCCAGTCGGGATCGCAGCCCGGACACTGCTCCGCCATTTGTTGGTTGGTCACAATGTTATCGGGAACGCAGGAACCGCTGCCAATCACCTGAACGCCCACCAGGGAACAGGTGCGCGTTGTCGCCGCCGAGTAGGAATTGGGCATTTTGATAGCCGGTGGTGATAATGTTTTATCCATGAAAAACCAATTTTGATTGTTTCTGAAAATATTGGACGCAATCCGTCTGCCATCCGCTTGGGGATTCCGAACCGGTTTCCCCTGGTTGGGTGAACAGGACAGCAAACGACAAAATTTCGGGCCGATGGTTACGAGTCGCTGTTATGTTGACGGGCCGGTGTTCACAGACCGACCAGCCGGGCTCCAACTGGAACCATAATCACAGGATAAACAGAACGGATAGGATACGCAATGTCAGTTATGACAGAAAGGGAGGGAGCCCTTTGGTAATGCAATGACTGAAGTGACACTGTTGGGCTTCTCGGTGCGGTTTCTGCTCCCGCGCACTACTCAATACGACTTTGCCATAGTATACTGTCGCGTTGTGAACGGCAAAGGCGCAACAATGAACAGCGGTTCCTTTGCGAAGCTGTGAGGATTGGCCGCTGCCGTCGGGGCGTCGGTACGATTCTCCCCGGGATCTGCTTCAGCGATCCGGCTATGTAAACGAAGTAATGATGGTGTGGATAACACCTTTGCAGGACGGTCAGGTGTCAATTTATGGACGGAAATTCTGAATCTTTACTGATCCCGCCGGAATTCTACTTTCAGACAGCGTTTGAAATTCCTTTTCAGGAAGATCTGGAAAGCATGATTCTGAACGGAAAGCATCCGGCCATTTCTGTGCCTTTGCCCAATTTGATATTTGCTCCCTCGGGAGATCAACAAATTGGCACCGTCCGGGTTGCCTGGAACGATAGCGGGGTGGCGGTTTCAGCCGAAGCGTCCAACGTTCCGCCGAAAAAAGATGCACCTCCCGGAAACACCAGACAAAATCAAAAGACTCCTGCTCGTCCTGAAATCGTTCTTTATATCGATACGCGTGATATGAAATCGAATAGGCGGGCCAATCGCTTTTGTCATTGCTTCCAGATCGTTTTTCCGGTCGCGAAAGGGAAAAAGATTCTGCCTGGGGTAACCAGTCAAATCC
>JALWSL010000119.1:0-1039 GCA_027080405.1 Planctomycetaceae bacterium | reverse complement strand
GTCAAATCCCTCTGGTTCATTCGCAATCGAGAAAGCTGTCTGAATCGGAGGCTGATTTTCCGACAATTGGCTCAGTCGGCCCGGAAAAGGCGTCTGTTTCCTGTTGGCTTCCGAAAAAAGTCCTCACCGGTTTCGATCCGGAAAACGTTCCCTCAATCGGTTTCTTTTATGTCCTCCGATATCCCAGCCATCCGGAGATCAGTCAAACTTACGGTTTGAGTGAAGATTTCCCCTATCCAACAGATTCCAGCCTCTGGCCCAGTCTGAAGCTGTCGCGCTGAAATCGAACGAGGGAATGCTGGATATGAATGTTCTGGTTACGGGCGGTGGCGGATTTCTGGGAAGATATCTGGTTGAGCAACTGCTTGAACAGGGGAAGAAAGTTCGTGTACTCAGCCGGGGGGATTATCCCGAACTGAAGAGCAGGGGAGTCGAGTTGGTTCGAGGTGACATCCGGGAAGCCTCGCCGGTTCAACGGGCATGTGAAAACATCAATACGGTCTACCACGTTGCAGCGATTCCCGGTATCTGGGGAAGTTGGAAAACATATTATGAAATCAACACTGTTGGCACGTATCATGTGATTGAAGCCTGCAAGAAGCAGGGGGTCGAGAAACTTGTCTATACCAGTTCTCCCAGTGTGGTGTTCGATGGACAACCTCATCTCAATGGCGATGAAACGCTTGCCTATCCCAGGAAATATCTGTGTCACTATCCACGTAGCAAGGCGCTGGCCGAGCAGGCAGTTTTGCAGGCGAACAACGAAGATGGGTTATCGACATGTGCCCTGCGGCCTCATTTGATATGGGGGCCACGAGATAACCATCTTGTTCCACGATTACTCAAAAAAGCTGCAGCAGGAAAGATCCGACAAGTCGGCGACGGGACGAACCTGGTTTCCATGTGCTACGTCGAAAATGCAGCCGCTGCCCACTGGCAGGCTGCGCGTCAGTTGGAGCCCGGATCCCCGGTTTGTGGCAGCGCCTATTTTATCAACGACCCGATTCCCGTTAATCTCTGGTCATGGATAAATGGAATA
>JALWSL010000118.1 GCA_027080405.1 Planctomycetaceae bacterium | reverse complement strand
CCTTTCTGCTTTTGAGCAGGACATCCTGCTCAAAAGCAGAAAGGTCTTCCGGACTGATGTAGTTGGAATACGGGTCGAGCTTGACCAGCATCCCCTGAATCGCCGCCTCCACAAGCTCCCGGCGATCGATATCCTTGACATAATTCTGCTCGATCTCCTCAAAGGTATCGACAAACAGTCGCATCAGCTTGTACGTCTCATCCGTATCATTCCGATCATCTGCAAGTCCAACCTGTGTCCAGATCAGTGTCAGGGAAAGGCAAAGGCTAACCAACCAGGCAGGGTGAACGGAACTCCGCATAAGACGGCTCCTTGATACGTTTTCATTCGGGGAGACACCAACGTAAACACGGGCAGGACTTCCACAACCCCGCCCGAATTCTGACGTTATCGACGGTTGATTCTAGATAAAACCGCTTGATCAGGCAAGATGCTTATTCTGTACCCCCTTTTCGAAGGCCACAAAGCCCCGTTTCAGACAGCCCACAAGCAACCGTGACACAGAGGTAACAAGCAACGGAAACGGCGTTGCGAATCGGCATCGTTCTTTTGCCGAGGCATCATTGTCGTAACTGAATAGACAGTAAGGAATTATGAGCAAGTCGCCTCCACAGGCCCGTTTTGATGTTGCTTTCACGCATCATCGGGCCAATCACCCCGCAACGGAAATTCAACAATTTCCACAAAGCGCAGAAAGTTCGTATCTCCTATCGTGTCAACATGTTACGGCGTGATTCAACCACTGGATCAAATGAGGTCAGTCTCAAGTGTCAAGTTTGGCATACAGAGTGCTTTACATAACCTTCAACACGAGTCAAACGGTTTCACACACTTCAAACAGACTCGGGAACAACATTCACACCATACTACTAACGGTTAAAGTTTACGAACGGTGCGAATACTTTTGAAAATCTCATTTTGGTTACGGCGGTCAGAACAGGCCAGCCGTGCTGGGAAATTGGAGACACAACATGACGACTCTCATCAACAAATTGTACAACGACGAAGCTGGTTTCATTGTTTCAGCAGAATTGGTTCTGGTTGCGACTATTGGCGTACTCGGCATGATCGTCGGATTAAGCGAGGTGGCCTTCAATGTCAATCAGGAGCTGGAAGATGTCGGTTCCGCCTTCGGTTCTGTCAATCAGAACTACCACTACAACGGCACCAGCGGACTGAAGGGGGGAATTGCGGGTAGTTGCTTCAACGACGAATGGGATCACGGCGATGATGCCTGCGACGTCTCCTGCGATGTTGCCCCAACTCCGGAAAGTTACTGATCTGCAGAAAGTCGCTGATCAATATCTGCAAGATGAATCAGGCAGAACAGTTCCCCGAATAATCTGCACACGGAACAGCCCAGCATATCTGTTGTTGGGCTGTTTTGATGCGCACTTCAGGAAGATGGTTTGACAGGTTTAGAAGAATCTTTCTCTTTGTACCCAAGCCGCAGTTTGAGTTCATCGATCGGCTCCTGATCAAGATGACGCTCAACGATTGCTTCGGTTTTCTCGCACAATTTTCGAACATCCCGGGCGGCTGTCCGATTCCCTTTTTCAAGCAGGCGATCCGTGGCGGCAACCCGTATCAGAGCGATCTGTTTCAGAAAGTATTTCCGGGAGGGGAGTTTTTCGATCTCGCGGAACAGAAACGTCGGATCGACTTCGCGAGGATTGTCGGCCAGTTGCTTCAACGCGGCGATCAAGGTCGCCCGTTTGGCCGTGACACGAAGCAATTCCGTTTCAAGCTGCTCCAATCGCAAACGGGCTTCGAGTCGCGGCGAATCATCCGGAACGACAATCTCCAGTTCGTTTGTACTTCCGGGCAACCAGGGAACCCGGGCAACGACGTTCTCTCCGCTGATCACTTCAATTTTTACCAGACCGCTTCCCAATTTCTTTTCGATTTCCTTTCGGGAAAGCGTTAGATAGCCCTCACGATCCGTTATCAGTTCCAGATGGGCGACAGGAACAGCCTGTTCCTTTTTTTCCCCTTCGGCAGCAGAACCGGAACTTTTCCCTTCAGTCGGCTCGGGGCTTTCCC
>JALWSL010000117.1 GCA_027080405.1 Planctomycetaceae bacterium | reverse complement strand
GGGTGAGCATTGTGTGCCCATCGTTGCCCGTGCGGTTTGCGGGGGTTGGTGGGCAAAAACTGGCCATCCTACGCTTACCAACCAAAGTTATTCGTCGACTTCGTCTGTTTCGTTTAAGCGATGAGAAATAGCTTTTGACAGCAATTCATTTAGGTCTGCGACTTGAGACCAAGTGAGGTTCAATTCTATTCTGGCTTTCACGGTACTATCGGAAAACAGAGCCTCATGCTCTGTGCTCGCAGCGAGAACCAGCTCTAACGATCCGTCATCTTTCGGACTAATTGTGCATTTTGCGTCGGAGATCCAGTGGAATCGTTTACCAATTTCAATCTTGTTGCGGACAATCCTGTCCCTCCGTCCATCGGCGTCAGTTTCCCAGTTTTCACGCCCTATCCAAACAGACCATTCATCCGACGGCATATTGTGACTCCCGCTGAAGCAATCGCGGACACTATACTGACAGCCAAGTTTACTCGAAAAGTATTGATTCCGTAGTGTCGCGCATATTGGTCGGATGGCGAAGACGGTCCGCAGGGTGGGCTTCAGCCCACCGGTGGCGAATGATGGCGGATGGTTTGGGCGTGTAGGGTGGGCATTGTGTGCCCACCTTTGTCTGTACGGATTGCGGGGCTTGGCGGGCAAGAATTGCGCACCCCGCGGTTGCCGGAACAGGCCCTGTTGTTATTATACACTGAATAAGCGAATTCCCCCTGTCGATTGGCGAGCAGTTGTGAGATAGGAATTGTGAAGCGATTTGGTCCCATCTTGGTTTTCAGTTTAGCGATTTTCATTGTGGGAATTATTGGTAGATTTATCGGTAGATCTATACCGGTGCCTGAGCCGGCCAGAGCGGAAATGCCATTGGCGCAGAATTTGATTGCGGACCTCAAAAAAGGTCACTTGCCAGCCTGCCGGCAGTCAATTTCCGCGCAATCGACGAATCAGAAATTGGGGCTATCAAAGGTGGAAATAGAAGCGTTCTGCAAATGTACCGGTGATGCATACTTCGACGGATTTTCCGTGGCTGACTTCGAGTATCTTGCAGCGACTACGAGATTGCCAAAGGACATAGAGCGTAAACGACAAGGTATTCAGATTTCATGCCTCTTAAGAGCCGTTCAATGAAATGTTTCCATCAAATCAATTTTGTTGGAGACATCCAGAACCTATCTGTTTCGGCGACCGCTGTACAATAGAACCATTCCGATAACAAAAAAAATTGCGACTGACAGAAACCTTCCAAAAACAGTTCCCAAGTCCGCGGCCTGATTTCCCGTTGGAGCGCTTGGGAAGAAATATTGAGCAGATATGTTGCCAAGCAGAGCAACAAAACCTAGTCCAATGAAAACCCATCCAAATATGCGCCGCATCATCTTCGATCCCATTTCACTGTAATACCCGATTATTCGAAACAGAAACTATGCAATTGTCAATTGTCGGACAAACAACGACCCCATGGTAGCTTCACGAGCCGTATGTGGATGTCGCCTAGTCGACCACGTCGTCACTTTACTCTTCCCCCCGCCATCTCCACCGCCGACTGCCGTGCCAGCGGGTCGTCCGCGACCGCCAGTTCCACCGCTTCCAGCCGCTTGATCTCGTCGCGCAACCGCGCCGCTTCCTCGAACTCCAGGTTTTCCGCAGCCTTCAGCATCTCGGCCTTCAGCCCCTCCAGATGCGCCGCGAGGTTCGCCCCCACCAGCGGCTTGTCCACCGTCGCCGTCACCCGCGCCATGTCGGTGTCGGCCTTGTAAAGCCCGGCCATCACGTCCTCGACGTTCTTCTTGATGGTCTCGGGCGTGATCCCGTGTTTTTCATTATAGGCGATCTGTTTCGCACGCCGCCGGTCGGTTTCGCCAAGCGCGCGTTCCATCGAGCCGGTGATCCGGTCGGCATACATGATCACCCGGCCTTCGGCATTGCGCGCCGCGCGGCCGATGGTCTGGATCAGCGAGGTTTCGGAGCGCAGGAACCCTTCTTTATCCGCGTCCAGTATCGCCACGAGCCCGCATTCGGGGATGTCGAGCCCTTCGCGCAGCAGGTTG
>JALWSL010000116.1 GCA_027080405.1 Planctomycetaceae bacterium | reverse complement strand
GTGTTTCCTGCACATCGTACAAAACAGAAGAGGCGGCTTCGGGACGGGTGAGCATCTGAAGATGACTCATTGTATTCAGGCATCCTTCGACCATCGCATCAACCCCCGCGGGATCACAAACGGCTGCCCCATGATATTCGACATAGATGGCCGGAATTCCCGCATCCCGCGCAACCGAAAGTGAGCGGCCATCGAGATTCGGATCGGTTCCCCAAACAAGCGGCAGATTGAACGCCTGGGCCATTTTGTGCTGGGCCTCCCGTACTTTCAGGTCGTCATTCAGCATGTAACCGGCCAGCGGATAGATCGACATCGTTGTGCCGCCGGTGTGCAGATCGATGTAGTAGTCCGCTTCCTGAATGAGATTCGAAAGATGATGGGCCACACGCTCGGTGATCGAACCGTTCACATTCCCCGGACACGTTCTCGCCAAATCCAGACCATCACTCGCCGTGCGACTGCGGAGCAGAAAGGCTTCTTCGTTGACCACGGGCACCATTGTTACCGTGCCTGTCAATTCTTCCCTGTCCAGCCGTTTTGCCAGGCGACGGATTGCGGCCATCGGTTCAAATTCATCACCATGCACACCGCCGGTGATGAGCAACTTCGGGCCGGGCTGTCTTCTCTGGCAAGTGATTTTTTTAAGCTCAATGCTGTTATTCATTAACTGTATCCCGTTCAAATGGAAACAACGGTTTGCAGCGATGCCGGTAGGTAAGCTGTTCCATATCTGCTGAAGTTGGCCCTGCTGTGTTGACACGAATCGAATGCGGACAAACCGGACTGTAAGCTGCCAGCGGAGCCTGAACTCCCTTGGCGATCAAAATCTGAAATTCTTTCGGATCGATCCCGCAGGAGGTCAACTGCTTCAAACTGAACGGCGGTGTTCGAAAACTGTTCAACAGAACCGTCGCACCGAAATCTGTTTGAACAACGGCGCTGGGCCCCATGTTGTACTCGGTTTTTCCCCCATGACGGACTTCCTCTTCAGTGAATGTTCCATCATAAACGCCGATGACCTCCACATCTGCAACCAGGGGCGGGCCAAGCCGTTCATCCAGTTTGCCTCCCATGGAAAATTGCGGGATGCTGGCCCCGACTCCCGCTGCAATCGTCAACCTGGCTGCCTCCGGGTCGAATAGACAGGCACAGCTTTTCACTCCCGGCTGTTTCTGCAAAGCGTGAAGGATCAGCGTCCCGTCTGCAGAAGAACCCCCACCAACATTGTCCCCCATATCGAGCAGACAAACCGGCCCTTCCAGTTCTTTGGCAGTCTCGATCGCTTCGTCGATTCCGATCAGGTGGGCAACAAATTCTTCCCGACGTGTTACCAATTCACGACCAAGCTGATCGGCCAACTCAGCCGCCAGTTTTGGATCATCATCTGTCACCACAATGAAACTGGCTCCCATTTCCTCCACGTCGGCATAAGGGAAACCGAGAACAACACTGTTGGAAAGGACACGATCCAGTTTGAGCATTTCATCCGCAGATCCGATCAGCGATCGGCACGGTTCCGATTCCGTGTGCTGCCGTTCAATGTTAATCGCGACCGGAACCAGACAGACCGCCTGCGTTGGACGAATCGTTCCCCGCACGGTTCGTACCATCAAATCAGCCGCTTCCACGCCCCGTTCAAATTGATCGACATGCGGATTCGTGCGGTACACAACTGTTGCGTCGCACGCATCGATCATGCGTTGGGAAACATTCGCATGGGCATCGAGTGTGCAGATCATCGGAATGGAACGCCCAATTTTCTGTCGCACCTGTTCGAGCCAATAACCATCCATATCACGAACCGATTCGCAAACGCCGGCTCCGTGAGGGGCCACCAGTAATCCATCCAGCCTGCCGGCTGCTTCAAGCTGATCGAACATCGTCGCAAGCAGTCGATCGAAAGTCTCTTTGGCAACCGCACCACCCGGAACGGCACGAGCGGCAAAGATCGGAACCGCTTCTGCCTGCGCCTGTTTCAGTCCGGCAAAGAAACCGCCTACTTCATGCAAGGCCCCTTCGAATAGCTGCCGAACTTTGTCGCCACAAACGAGCGCATCATGTTCGAAATCCGCCCATGTCGTTGCGGTTTGAACAAATGTGTTTGATTCATGCTGAATCGCAATGATACCAATTCGCATACCCAATCCCCCGTTACTTCCACTTTCTCGATTGTCCTCGGGCCTCTTTTCTAATTTCCATGCGCCAGGTTATCCATCCGGCAGATGCGGGAAATATCGTTAATTTCGTTGGACAGCGTTGCCGTTAATGGGATGCAGCGAAAAATCGAGATGCCAAGGCTGTCGAATAGATATCCCGCTATTCCCATTCCACTCTGTTGGAAATTACGTCTGTCCGTCAAAAGGGACGGGACGCTCCGACGGTCCGTGACCGATTGTGACAACTCGTGCAGGAACCGTTATTGATCGATGGGCCCAGGTGAGCGATTTTGCAAACCGAATGATGCGTTTGCAGAACAGATTACTCCCCGATCATCTTCACTAAAATGCGTTTGCGCCTGTTTCCGTCGAACTCGTAATAAAAAATATGTTCCCACGGACCGAGATGTAACCGCCCATTGGTAATGGCAACAACAACCTCTCTGCCCATAATTTGCCTTTTGTGGTGGGCATCGGCGTTATCTTCGCCAGTCCGGTTGTGCAGATAGCCACCAGAATCCGGATCGGTGCCCGGATCAAACGGGGCAAGCTGCTCCAGCCAACGGTCATAGTCTGCATGGAGTCCCGATTCGTTGTCATTGATAAAGACCGAAGCGGTAATGTGCATCGCATTGATCAGGGCCAGTCCATCGGAAATCCCGCTTTCAGTCACGAGTTGCTCAATTTGGTGATGGATGGAGACGATCGCTCGCCTCTTCGGTATTTCCATCCAGATTTCTTTGGTCAACGTTTTCATGCCATTGATTTCCCGGGGTTCAAAAAAGTTCCGCCTGTTCCGGGTGTTGCTGTTCTTCGCAGCTATAACCATCCGCATCGGCAGCCACAAGATACATCTCCCGGAACTCTTGTTGCCAGCAGTTTGCTCTGGCTTGTGAAGCAGCACTCGAAAAGATACGATCAAGTTAGTGGACGGGATACGGGATGTCAAAGGCACGGGATGGCTGGGGCATGGGGTGGCTGGGACCTGCTCTCGGCGTAACTTCATAAGAGTGATAGAACAATATTGAACGGTAGGGTTTCCTGTGGCTGAACAGATTACTTTGGAGATGATGCGCGAGCACCTTTTTAGCGCGGTGGTATGCGACGCGTTGGATTCCATCGGCCTGAATCATCAATCGCCGAGAATTCAACTTCGTCCGATGACGGTGGAAACGGTGCTGGTCGGACGATGCAAAACCACCTTGTGGGGAGAGATGTTCCATGAGGATGCCAACCCTTACGAGCTTGAACTTCGGGCGGTCGATTCGCTCTGTCCGGATGAAGTCCTGATTGCCGCTGCCGGCGGTTCATCACGTTCAGGAATCTGGGGCGAACTGCTTTCCACAGCTGCCAGCCATCGTGGCTGCAAGGGAGTCATTGTCGATGGGGCTGTTCGGGACATTCGACAGATGCGAGCCATGAAGTTCCCCGTTTGGGCGACGGCTGCTTCGATCTACGACAGCAAAAATCGCAACCGTGTTGTCGATATCGACGTTCCCGTTGAAATCGATGGCGTCCTCTTTTCGCCGGGCGATCTCGTCTTTGCAGATATTGACGGCGTTGTCGTTGTCCCTCAGCATGTCGAAAAAGAAGTCGTCCAACTGGCCTGGGATAAAGTTCATGACGAAAGCGAATTTCGTGAAAGCATAAAAAACGGCATGAGCACCGCCGAAGCATTCGAACGATACGGCGTGCTCTGATGGTGTGACAACTTCGCCCGCAACCCGTACCGTCCCGCAACCAGGATTATCCCGTAACCAGAACCGTCCCGCAGCGGGCACTGTTCGGCTTCGTTCCGTTTCTTTGCGGTCTTTCTATCCGGTGACCAGTTTCTTCATGAAGGAACCCTGGTTGAGCGTGGGACGCTCCGGTCGTCCCTGATGCAGATATTCCAGTTTCAGGCTGTCCAATCCAAGCAGGTGATAAATGCTGGTGTGGATATCCTGCACGTGCATTTTATCCTCAACCGCGTACAGGCCAAGCTCGTCGGTATTGCCGATTGTCTGCCCTCCTTTCACCCCGCCACCTGCCATCCACATGGTGAAGCCGGTCGGGTTATGATCCCGGCCATCCCCTTTTTCGCTCATCGGTGTTCTACCGAATTCCCCTCCCCAAACAACCAATGTTTCATCGAGCAGGCCGCGCTGTTTCAAATCTTTCAGCAGCGTCCCGACCCCCTGATCCATACTTCGGCACATTTTCGGGTGTTTGACTTCCAAATGGCTGTGCTGATCCCATTGGCTTCCCGTGCCACTATAAAGTTGAACAAAACGGACACCCCGTTCCACCAGTCGCCGGGCAAGCAGACAGTTGCGGCCAAAGGCTGCCGTTTCTTTCCTGTTCAAACCATAATTATCAAGTGTCTCCTTTGTCTCTGTGGAAAGATCGACTGCTTCGGGGGCCGCTGCCTGCATGCGGAATGCGAGTTCATAACTGAGAATTCTCGCTTCCAATTCCGATTGCTGTTCACGCGTGGCAGCATGCTGCCTGTTCAACTGGTTCAGCAGCTCCAGTTTTTTCTGTTGTCGGGATTGTCCAATGCTTGCGGGAGTGGACAGATTCGGAATCGGGATCTTTCCATTTTCAAACCGTGTCCCCTGAAACGCAGCGGGCATGAAAGCCGTTCCCCAGTTTCGCGGCCCGTTCACGACTGTGCGTTTGATGTCATCCTGCATCACAACAAAAGCCGGCAAGTTTTCGTTTTCCGAGCCCAGCCCGTACGTCACCCAACTTCCGAGTGAGGGTCTCCCCGCCAACGGAGTAACCGTATTCATTTGACAAACGCCACCCGCATGATTGATACCGTTCGTCCAACAGCCCCGCAGTACTGCAATGTCATCGACAGACTGGGCGATGTGCGGCAACCATTCCGAAACCCAGATACCACTTTCCCCGTACTGTTTCCATTTGCGCGGACACGCAAGCAGAGGCGATTCCTGTTCGCCCATGGCTGTCACCGGACGCTTGAAACTTTTGGGAAGTTGCTTCCCCGCCAATTTGTTGAGAGCGGGCTTCGGATCGAACAGATCAAGATGGCTCGGCCCGCCTTCCATAAACAGAAAGATGACACTTTTCGCAGTGGCAGCAAACTGAGGCAACCGGGCGGCAAGTGGATTTTTTACTTTCCCGGAATGTGCAGAGACCACAGAGGCCGCGTCCGCATCTGCCGAAAGCAGACCATTTAACGCGATCACACCGAAACCCATACCGGCTTGTTGCAACCAGCTTCGGCGGGATAACGGGGAAAATTCATTCTGGCGACATCGCTTTGTTCGTTTACATTGTTTCATCGTTGAACCTGTCATCTATTCCTGTTTCCCAAAAATTCTCTCGCAGACAAAGCGACATAAACAGAGTGACGTGCATAATGCCACTCCCGTTCAGCAGTTTGGGTTATTCGACATATAAAAATTCATTCGAGTTGAGTAGTACGTGACATAAATCGACAAGGGCATCCCGCTCAGTCTGTTTGGGATTTCGATTCTGCAGAAACGAACTGAATATTTCCTGTTCATCACGATTGGGGCTACGTCCATAAGCCAGTTGACAGGCCGCCTCAATTTTTTCCTCATCCGTTTTGAAATTCATTGCGGATAGACGATCCGCCATGGCGGTGGCGCGGGCAAGCAACCATTTGCCGTTGATCATCAATAGTGCCTGATTAGGCGTTGTTGTGACGTTGCGATGTGCGGTACTGGTGATACCGCCCGCGAAATCGAATGCACCGAGTACCTCATCTTTCGTGTTTCGTTTGACAATGACGTAAATGCTGCGCCGGGGGGAATTGCCCTTCACGCTGGGGCCTCCCAAATCGAGTTGCAGTTCTCCGGAGACTGCCAATGCTGAATCGCGAATCTGCTCTGCCGTCAAGCGACGTATCTCGCCGCGCCAGTGCAGTCGGTTGGCGGGATCTTTTAATTCTCCCTGCTCCGGATGCGGATGCCTGGCGGAGAGTCGATACGTTTCCGTATTCATAATCAGACGGTGCATTTTCTTGAAACTCCAACCATTTTTTACGAACTGCAACGTGAGCCAATCGAGCAGTTCCGGATGGCTGGGACGTTCACCAAGATGCCCAAAATCATTCGCTGTTGCAACGAGACCGGTTCCGAAGTGGTACTGCCAAATACGATTCGTGATCACGCGTGTCGTAATTCGGTTATCCGGATCGGTCAACCATTTTGCCAGCACCGTTCGCCGCCCGGTTCCTGTTTTTCTGTTTGAAACGGGCATAATTATGGCCGGCTCGGGAGACAGGATGGAAATGAAACCGGGGGCGATGGCGTGTGCTACATCACTTCCCGGGATGATTGTCACGGGCGGGTCGGCTGATGTTTCCGTGACACTCGGAGCGGTTGGAAACGGCTTCGGCTTCAGATGGTCGAACGCTGCCAACTCCTTCATCATTTCCGCATACTGCTTATGTTTCTCCTGTTTGAGAATCCCCTTTTTGTATGCCTGCTGCTTTTCAATAACCTGACGATTCACCAGGTAGGCCAACTGATGCTCATGAGCGGTTCGCTGATCCTCCGGCTTGTGCATGATTTCCTGGATATCCGGGGGAAACATTTTGATCTGTTTTTCAGCAACCGACTTCAGGCGGTCTTTCAGGTAGGCGTCGATTTTCGCCCGAATCCCGGCTGTTTTTTCTTCCCAGATCTTTAATTGGCGATTGTATTCTTTTTTTTGCGCCGGAGTTGCCAGAGGGACATCGTCTTTCGGAAGCATCGGAGCAAAAAATGCTTTTAACCGGAAATAATCGTCTTGCGGAATCGGATCGAATTTGTGATCGTGGCAGCGGGCGCAGTTCATTCCCATTCCCAGAAAAACCTCGCCAACATTATCGGTAATGTTGTTGAGAATATCGTCCCACTGAGTGCGGGCGTCCCGCTGATTATATTCATAGATGTAATGACGCAGGTAACCGGTGGCAACCAGTGCCGCCGGATCGTCGGGCGAGATTTCATCTCCCGCCAACTGCTCCTGCACAAATCGGTTGTACGGCTTGTCCGCGTTGAATGACTGCACCACGTAATCGCGATAATGCCAGGCGGTCGGCCGATACGCGTCCTGATTGAAACCATCCGATTCCGCGTAACGAACCAGATCCAGCCAATGCCTGCCCCATTGTTCGCCATAATGCGGACTTTCAAGCAAACGATCCACAACCTTCGCAAAGGCGATTTCATCGGAAGCAGGATCCCCAAGAAAATCTTCGACCTGTCCCGGCGTGGGAGGCAGACCGGTCAGGTCGTACGATGCCCTGCGAATCAGCGTCAGTCGATCCGCTGGTGGAGCGGGTGTTATCTTTGCCTGATGAAGTTTGCTGTAGATGAAACGGTCAATCGGATTTTTTTGCCAGCGGGCGTCAGCAACCTCGGGAACAGACGGATTTTTTACCGGTTGAAACAGCCAGAAAGATCGGTCTTCCTCGGTGAACTTCATCTTGCCTGAAGCGGCCCAGTCGAAGGACCTTTCTTTTCCCGTCGCCACTGACCAGGGTGCCCCCATTTCGACCCATTTTGTCAGCACGGCAACGGCTTCTTCATCGAGTTTTTTATCAGGAGGCATCTCGAACGATTCATAATTAATCGCATCAATCAATAGACTCTCCTCCAGATTCCCTGGCACGACCGCTTCGCCACTTTCGCCTCCCTTGAGCAGAGCTTCCCGGGAATCAACCCGCAATTCTCCCTCCTGCTTCTTCGCTCCGTGGCATCGATAACAGTTCCTCGCCAGAATGGGGCGAACCTCCGTTTCAAAAAAGACGACCTGTTCTCTTGTCGGAGTTCCGTTCTTTTCTGCCAATACCGAAGAAGCAATCGGACCCAAAATTGAAAGCGATATCAATGGAACGATTGAAAAGATAAAACGCATGACAAGATCCTGATTCAATATATCACGACTCAATTTCGTGGACGCGTTCCCGCGTGCTCGTCTGTTTCCATTATATCCGCACAGGCTTTATCCGGTTGCCCGAAAAGTAACATGCCTCTGCGTTTTCTCTGAGTTTCAATCCAATGGGGTAATCTAACTGGACAGCGCCAAGTTTGTTTTTTGTTTGACTGTAAGTCGTGATTCAGACTGAGGTTATCGATCTTGACCTGGGATCGAAAAATGACGACCCTCCGTGTGATCT
>JALWSL010000115.1 GCA_027080405.1 Planctomycetaceae bacterium | reverse complement strand
CAAAGGCCCGGTGCAATGGAATATTCCTGGCGGCAGGGTAAAGTATGGTGAGAGCATCCGGCAAACGGCTGTTCGAGAATTGAGAGAAGAGACGGGGATTGATGCCAGGGTTGTCAGGTTGTTAGAAGTCAGCGAAGTTCTATTGCCGGAAAAGGCCTGGCATAGTCTTACTGTCACCTTTTTGGGAGAAATGATTGGCGGCGAGCTTCAAGCGGAAGCTGGGCATCCGTATGGTGAAAAAATGCCTCGATGGTTTACAATGGAGTCGCTTCACGGGTTAAGTTATCATCCGAAAGAAGCGATTGAAAAGGCACTGAAGGATGGTAAAGAGCTAGCCTGAAGAGAGTGTTCTTTTGGGTTGTTATCCGAAAAGTATTCGGATGAAAAAAAGCGTCGTTTAGATAAGATGCGTGGTTGGCAGAGAGATTTATAATGTTGCGAAGAAGCATCAGCCGTATGATTGCGAACTCTGTGTGGTTGCACTGGAAAGATTACCAACATTGAGTTGGAAGTAACAGTGGTTTTGGTTTGAATGCTGCCCAACCCCGTTTGCACCGGACGGGGCTAACGCCCCAGGGAAAGCGGCGCGATTTTCAGGCCATTGGTTCTGAGCAAAGCCGCGTCAGGGTCCACGCCGCCCCGCCGGTGAAACCCACGTTGGGCGGCTCAATAACCGGCTCCTATTCTAACATCGGACGACGATGGAACTACGAATCATTATCTATACATCTGAATTTCCTAGCTATCAAAACTGGCGCGAAAGGCTTGCGTATCATTTCCGCGATGGCAGAGACAAGAGCCTTGCCAGTGCCAACAGTGAAGAGGTTGAGCAGTTCTGGGACAAGTTTTATCAAGAGGAGTTTGGCGAACAATTTTTTGTGGATGTGAATTCAGATACTAAAGTATATGAGCTGACAAAAGAACTCGTAGAGAAGTACAAGGCATCCATAGCCTTGAGTGAAGGCACAGTTGAATTTGAAACCGAAACCGGGCCCAAATTCATCTTTCGCTCATGGAGTTATTCTTTTGAGAGCGCATATCTTATTCACATTCCATCGGGACGGCGCATTTTGGAACAACCAAAACCCCGCCGGGCTTTTGGGGCTGTTCCAGAAGATGACTGGAGAACGTTAGCAGATGAAGGAATTAAAGACCATGATATTTTAGGATTGATCATCCCTATTGTCACTGGGAATTTATATTGTCTCAGTTCTGTTGCTAGTTCAGACGACATATTCAATACTATTCGTTCGGCGAATGGGTCACCGCCTGAGCACATTTATCCATCTCATTTCATTGTCGGACAACAAAAACCAGCCCGTGTGTGGGGAGCATTACTATACACCGAGGAAGATGAAGAATTAGCGGTGTATGTCCGTAAGCATTTTGCATCGCTATCTCGGGCATCAGGAGAATTCCTGCACATATTTGTTGTTGAAAAGCCAGACAACGATTGGACATTGTTATCACAATATTGGAGAACGATACTCCAAGAAAAGTTGTACGTGATCTGGAGTACAATGGGATGGCTATCTTCTAGGCCATACGACAAAAGCCAAGCATATGAAATAGCGCGCACTCTGGGCATTTATGCGGATCAGTTACCGTGTTTGGTCTTATTTGATGACAAAGATAGCATGGAAAAAATCGTTTTCCCAATATTACAAGTGTCGCCTGAATATTTCCGCAACCTTTTCTCGGCAATTGAACGTGCTTTGCAACATCATACCGCTACTGCTGGTTCTCCTTACGAGGCCATCAAAAAGAGTTATGCTGCAATTGTCAAAAGCTTGAAAGCGACAATGCCTATCAGTATCAAAATCGATAGGTCCCAATACAGTTTTGGGAGCTATGCCGCTTTTATTAATCGTTCGCAGTCTTTAGAGCAACCAAATCTCAACGGCCTGCCACAAGGCACTTCAGAAAGCAGAGGAACGCTGATAATGCCTGAGAGTCGGATTTCAATATTGTTTTTAGCCGCTGACCCTACTGACGCTTCGCGCTTGCGGTTGGGCGAAGAGTTCCGAGAGATCTACGAGAAACTTAAAC
>JALWSL010000114.1 GCA_027080405.1 Planctomycetaceae bacterium | reverse complement strand
CTGGCGGGTGAGGGCCCATTTCCGACATGATCACACCCCTTGTTTTTCCATTCCATTATTCAGTTACAGTTCAGCTTATTTTAACAATTCAACCAGCACATTTTCATGAGGGAAAGGATGCCCTTTGTGCTGGCGAAAACCTTCCCCGTATTCCACACCGATTTCCTTTCCACGAGCCGCACTCCAGCGTTTGCAGCTTTCCAGATACTCATCCATATCATGAATTTGTCGAAGCCATTCCCGTTGAGACGCATGACAGGCCAGCATTTCCAGCTTGAGTTCCATCTTTGCAGAAATATCTACAATAAACTGCGGTTCGATCGGGTTCCCATAATAATCAATCCCCTCGATCGGGTCGACATAATAGAGGGAGGGAATATGATCGAGGTAATCAGCCGGGTCTGTTTGATGTGTTCGATAGAGCGGAACGGTCGCACTGAAACAGGCATCGCGAACGATCTGGCTGGTCGCTTCATGATCGCAGTGATAGTCGATCGGCGGAGCCGTGATGACAATATCGGGACGGGCTTTACGGATAATTTCCGTCACCCGTCGGCGAGCCTCGTCGTTACTGAATATGGCCAGGTCGGCGAATTCCGCACAGACATAATCCGCCCCCAATAGTTTCGCAGAAGCAGCTGCTTCTGCACGACGGACATCGGCAATTTCCCTGCGGGACAGATTCATGCTTCCCAAATCGCCAGCGGTCATTGTGCTGCACACAATTTCGCAACCACGTTCTTTCAGAATTGCCAACGTCCCCGCACACTGGAGTTCGATATCATCCGGATGCGCGTGAATCGCCAATATTCGAGTCGCCTCACTCACCATGATAAACTCTTTTCCTTATCTCTATTTCTCTTGTATCCATCTTCTTTATACCTGTAGCAACAATTCATTACACAGGAAACCCGTTACACAAACTCGTTGCACAGAAAACGCGGGAGTATTGTAATAAATTGTCGGCTCTGTTGTAACGAACCAAAGGAAGAACAGCCCATAACAAACAAGCTCCGATATCCGATATCGAAATCATGATCGGAACGGGCCAACCGCTCAAGAAATGCCGCTTGCCCGCCGCTCCCCCAATCACACCAACCGGAAATGATGATACCTGAATTATCCTCCCATGAACATCGAGCCTGCCTGACAAGCTGCAAGTTGATTCACCTGATCCCTGGCAATACCAGCATGGCATCACCATAACTGAAAAAGCGGTACCGCTGCTGTATCGCGATTTGATAGGCATTCATCACCGGCTCGTAGCCTGCGAAAGTGCATAACAGAACCAGAAGAGTCGATTTTGGCAAGTGATAATTGGTAATCAAGCCATCAACAACATGGAACTGAAAACCGGGGCGGATAAACAGATCGGAATGTCCCCGCCACGGTTTGAGCGTTTCAGTCTCCTTCTTGTCCGCATAACGCACAGCCGATTCGAGAGTCCTCATTGATGTTGTTCCGACTGCGATAATTCGACCGCCCTGCTCTTTTGAAGCCTGAATCGTATTCACTGCGGTCGCATCGACCTCGCACCATTCCGAATGCATTTCGTGCTTATCGAGACGACTGACGGAAACGGGGCGAAATGTTCCCAGGCCGACGTGTAACGTAAGGTACGCAATCGAAATTTGGGCCTGTTGACATTGTTGCAAAAGCTGTTCGGAAAAATGCAGCCCGGCTGTCGGCGCGGCGGCGGCTCCGGGAATACGTGCATAAACAGACTGATAACGCCGGGCGTCTTCCGGGTTCGCCTGGCCATGCCTGATGTAGGGAGGCAAGGGAACCGAACCAATTCGATCCAGCAGCTCCCAAACCGATTTTTCGTCGGAAAGCTCGACAACAGGACGTGCCTTCCAGCATCCTCCCTCTTTCTTTTCGATCAATTCAAGCTGAACGCCGGTCTCATCATCAACTGATTGCTGCGGTGATTCAGCCTGCGGTGATTCAGCCTGCACCGTGACGGTTTCCCCCGGCTGCAACTTGCCACGGGATTTGCTCATCATTTCCCAGCTACCGTCAGCATGCAGGCTCAAAAAAAGCCCTTCCC
>JALWSL010000113.1 GCA_027080405.1 Planctomycetaceae bacterium | reverse complement strand
TTGTCAAACGGGACAGAAGCGAAAAGCTGAGTATGAGGCTGAAACGACGTAAAGCGAGTTGGAGTTTCAAAAATTTATTGCAATATTTAACGGCAAACCCGGCATAATTTCATGCGATTGCCCTGGCGTTGGATCCAGGTTCCTAGTGCTGTGTGATAGGCGCGGTTTCTTACGTGGAAGAGTTCTGTTACATCATCCCAGCGGTAGCCGGCGTAGAGGGTGTTCCAGCTTGATGCTGAAGAAATTTGTGGAACAAAACTTGCATTCAAGAACTCCGGAGCCCCATAAGCAGAATACGCAAACCTTTCCTGGACTGTTCCACTGTTGTTGACCAACGCGTCCACATTCCAGTTGGCGTCCTGAAGGGCGTAGAGTCTTTCATCGAGGGTGCCGTTGTTTGTCGTGTCGCGGTCTCGTAGGATACAATCATCAATATAGCGCATGCCCCAGATGTGTTGGGATTCGGGATTTGCTTCTGCATCGATTCTTTCTTCCAGAATTTGCCACTCTTTGGAATAGTAGAGGTGTCTGGTTTCATCCAATGAGCCAGCGGCGTATTTCTTTTGGATCGTGCGGCGTTTGGTTCCGTCGTATTCGTACTCTGCGACTGTATTGGCACCATCGGCAATTTTTACTAATCGGTTCCACGCATCATACGTCGCGGTGTAGGAACTTGTTGGATCAGCAGGTTGGGGCATCGTCGTCATGTTCCCCGGTTTATTGTAGACCGGGGTTGTCCAACTTGCTCCTGCGGTTTCGGTGATGTCGGTAATTTCGTTGACATCGTTTGATGTTCTCGATTGATCCAAATCCCATGTGCCGTTGCCATTGTTATCTTCGAGGAACTTTTTCCAATTACCGGTTTCATCGAGCGACCAACATTCTGCAAACGATTTATCGGTGACTCCATCTTTGTTGGCATTCAGCGTTCCGCGTTCAAGATCCTTCAAGCGTTGAATCAAATCATTACCATAAAGTTCATCAAAATGTTTTCCTTGTGTATTAGCTACCGTATTTTCACGATACGTGCGATTGCCAGCACGGTTGTAGCCATACTTGAGGCGATCTACATCCGTTGAACTACCGTAATCGTACCAGCGATTATCTTTGATTCTGCCGAAACGGTCGAAACCGGAATAGATGTCGCCGGTGTCGGGATCATTCGTTCCTGTCAAATCCGCGAGCGTCCATTTAATTTCCGGTTCGATATCGTCTGCGATCACAAACGTGTTTTGTCCGAGGTAGGAATAATCGACCAAGTGTGTGGTGCCATCGTTGTCAATCAGAGAAGCGACTCGACTACTGGCATCATCAATGCCGTTTGCTGTGCCGTAGTTGTAATTTAATTCGCGACCATCGGGGTACGTCATCGCTGTGGGACGGATCGTGTTGTCCGAACCATTCGCATAACTATACTGTACCTTCGGCGTCGTAGACACGTTGACTGCTCCCGAATGGGACTGATATTCAGTCGTTAATTGACTGAAATCATTGTACGCATGCAACACCTCGTTGACAATTGTTCCTGAGCCAACTGTTGCATTATCGTAGGAAGTCAGTTCTTTTCGCATTCCGCGAACATCGTAAGTGGAGGCGATGCGCCGGACTGGAAATTTCACCTGAGAAACAACGCATATGGCGCATTCGTCCTGTTGCGATTAATTCACCCGCTAAAAGAGAGTGGGCCACCCTGCTGGATTTTCCTTGTATCGGGAAGATGCCAGCTATCTTTTGATCTCTGCGTACTTACAACTTCCTGCGTGCATTATGCCGGGCAAGATGACTGCGTCCGAGTTTACATTCTTGCATGTGCGCAAGAACCTTCTGATCAAATGGGCATGGCCGAATTGGCGTCCTAAAATGGGTTTAATCGGAATAATCCGAGAAGCGTTCCCAAAAAAGCTGTCACGAGTACGCCATCTCGCTGCCGTGTGTCAGTCGGACGCATTCTGGTGAGATAACCTTGAAGTGGCTTCCTGCGACGCCGAGATGAGATGCCGGAAATAGGGAATTTTCGGATCTTGGTGATAATCGGCGATAAAAGATTGTCATCAGGTTGAGGAAAACAAACAGGTCTGGATGGAATAATTTCAATGTCAAACCTCGTAACAAACGAAAGCGTTTCGAACCAGTCTCTGGTAATCCCCTGGCGAGATGTTTCTGTTTGCATGGACTGGTTAAGCCAGACGTATCAAACCCAATTTCAAATTTGGGACTGGGATGATCAGTGGTCGCTATTGACGCCGTGTGAACCCCATCCAAACCCTGAAGCAACCCGGATCGCCCAGGAAATTATCAGTGAGTTACCGGAAAATACGACTTACAGGATTCAACCGGTCTCTCCTGATGAATCGTTGATCATCATCCCGATGGAAGCGTTAACCCATCGCAAGCGGATCGCAACCGGTCTGGTATCACGTCAGGTTGGCCAGGGATTTCACCGTGTCATCCAACTCTTTCTCGATAATTTGAACCAGAGTCGTATCAATGCAGAGCAGACCCGGCAACTTCAGATTTATTCATCACAGACATCGATCGATTTTGAAGAGTTGACGTGGTTCCGCACACTGGTCGACAATCTCGCGTTTGAGGAAACAGGAAACAGTCTTACCTCCAGCGCTCGACAGGCATTGACAAGTCTGAAAGATCTGATTCACGCCGAATCGCTGATTGTCGTGTTGAAAAATCGGGAGGGTTCCAGATCGCTATCGGCTTACGATGGCATTTATACGCTGGGTGCGCGTCAGGTTGATGAAGAGGTTGTTTCCGATCTGCTGAAAATGGCTGGTCCAAATTTGTGCTGTCAAAGTTTCATCAATAACCATGTCAGCCAGGATGACTGCAAGTTCTCCAAGGAGATTTCTTCGGTTGTTGTCATTCCCGCGATTTGCAGAAATTACTGCTTTGGCTGGCTGATTGCGGTAAACAGGCAAAGTCTGCCCGGGAATAACGGGTATGCGGGGGAATTCGCAGTTCGGGAATGTGCCCAGTTCAATACCAAGGCGGCTTTATTGATGGAATCTGCCGCTTCTGTTCTGGCAACCCAGGCGCACAATGTGCAACTGTTTCGGGAACAGCAGGAAATTCTTGTGGGCACGGTTCGGACGCTGGTGAACGCGATTGACACGAAAGATCAATATACTTGTGGTCATAGCGATCGGGTTGCACAAATAGCCAAGGCGATCGCGATTCAGTACGGTTTGCCGGAGGAAGATTGTCAGAGAATCTATCTGGCCGGTCTTTTGCACGATATCGGTAAAATTGGTGTCAGGGACGAAGTGCTGACCAAGCCCGGGAAGTTGACCAAGCAGGAATTTGATGAAATCAAGCTGCATCCCGTACTCGGTTACGAAATACTCAAGCATCTCAATCAGCTTCAGCATGTCCTGCCGGGTGTGCTGTTCCACCATGAATCGTGGGATGGAACGGGTTATCCACATCAATTGGATAAAGAGGACATTCCATTGGCTGCGAGAATATTGGCTGTTGCCGATGCGTACGATGCCATGACCAGCGATCGTTCCTACCGAAAAGGGCTACCACTGGAAAAGGCGGAACAGATATTGCGAGACGGTCGCGCCCGGCAATGGGATCCTTCGATCGTCGATACTTTTTTCAAAATTATCGACAAGGTACACAAGATCGTCTCGGGCAAACAAAGCAGCTTCAACATGCCGACACTGCATTCAGAGTACGTTTTCGAGGACGATTTCGACGGCGAAGACAGCATCCACTCTGCCGTTTACACAACGACTTCTTTAAGCGGAGTCCAACTGAAATAATTGAACGGGAAAGGGCGGCAGAACCTCAACCCGGTTCCCGGATCCACTGTTATCACAATGACAGCGATGTGAATTGAAACGAGAAGATGATACTGGATGTTCTACGGAATGATCGTCGCTGCGATGGTCGCCGTTGCTGAAACAGGTGCATGTTGGTCGGAATCGGTGCTGCGTTTCGCCGGCCCCAACCCAAGTCGTTCACGCAGCATTGTCATTTTTCGCCGGCAATTTTCACATTGACCAAGGTGTGCATTTATCTTCCTGGCCAGTTCAGGATCCAACTGATGCAGCACATACTGCTTGCCGTGCTTGACCACTTCGCTACAGGTAACTCCCCCATAGTTCGCTTCGGTGGGGGAGGGCTCACCCGGGAGCATCAACCAGCCAAGGCCGACAATCACCAGCAAGCCCGCTGCGAGGGAGAATGATTGCACGACCTGCTTGCGACGGGATATCGCTCGCTGCGTTTTCAATCGTCGGACCAGCCCGGAGATTTCTCCTCCGCGGCAATCGATCCACTTATCCAGTCCAGTTGTCTCTTGTTTTGTCATGAGAATGTCCCGTAAAAAAGCCCCACTTGTATATTGACATTCTTGAAGAAAAAATGTGTGAAGTATCTCACATTGAGGAAAAACATTCCGAAAAACAAAAAAATAATCGCGTGAATCCCGAAATTCACCGCCTGTCTCGCAACTCTTCCCGGAAAACAGGTTTTTCTGCGTTTGTTGATCGGCAGAAATTCAAGTGTCTCCTGTGCGGAACGCCCGCTTCGAAGAACGTCCGGGGATCTCTGGTGGAGCCGCGCCGATTGAGTTCGCCAGTCGATCCAGCTCTTTCAGAATGACTTGCCTCCTTTTCACTTCCAACAACCCTTCCTGCTGCAACTCTCCCAGAACAACAGTCACCGTTTCTCGCGTACTTCCGATAATATTGGCCATTTCCTGGTGGGAAAGGCGGATCCTCAAAGCGGTTCCATCGGAGTGCGGAACCCCATACCGTTCCGCCAGTTCCAGAAGCAGGAAGATCAGTCGATCCCGATTCGGTTGAAACATCAGCGATTTCAATCTGCGTTCAAATCGTTGACGCCTGAGCCCAATCAGTTTGGTGACTCCCATCGTCACTTCCGGATTTTCATCCATCACCTCCCGAATCGCAGTTGCGGGAATCTTGACAATCTGGGACTTCTCCATTGTCTCTGCAAATTCTTCCCGCTGGCTCTGACCGATGATTGTCAATTCTCCGAATAACTCGCCCGGATCGATAAACGCCAGCAGCGCCTCTTTTCCTTCTGTCGTAATGTGATAGATTCGAACACGGCCGCTGACCAGTAACAGGACGGAATCCGAGTCATCATCGGGAAGGTAGACCAATGACTTCCGCTCGAAAACCCGCACTTGAGACTGTGCCTCAAGTCGGGCGATCTGCGTCCCATCGAGTCGTTCAAACAACTCGCATCGCTTCAGATACCAATATTTTTCGTCCATGGGCATGGGCTATTATCAGGTTACGAATCTACCACAAAGGCCAGGTTCCTGCACCGAAAACGAACTCCTGGGAACAAGTTGAGACATCTTATCGACGCTTCACATACTGAATGCCGTCTCCGTACCGGGCAATTCCCGGGTAAACAGAGAGCGGACCTGTTTCAACCGGGACTCTCACACGCACGCATGATAATAAAACCCCGCTTTTAACACACCTGTAAAGGTTCACCCTGTTGGAAAAGATCACCAGATGCTGCGGATAATGAATGGAACCACTTTTCTGTTATTTTATGCGATTTGCCCGATTCAGGTATTTTTTCTGTCGCATCCAGTCGGCTGCCCGAACAGGCCAGGCAGGAAATGAAGAATTTTCGACCGGGCGTAGTCCGTTACCATGTCCGCCGTTACGGTAG
The DNA here is from genome assembly GCA_027080405.1 of Planctomycetaceae bacterium. Taxonomy (GTDB): domain Bacteria; phylum Planctomycetota; class Planctomycetia; order Planctomycetales; family Planctomycetaceae; genus Rubinisphaera. The sequence goes on along the minus strand of JALWSL010000113.1, from coordinate 2,632 downwards.
ATGTGTAATTCTGCCTCGATCCCATTCTGTTTCAACGCACAATAGAATTGTACGCTGTTGAGCGAGGTGTGGGGATCGTTGTGTGCATGCACAAGGAAAGTGGGCGGGCATTGATTGGAAACCGTGAAGGCAGAAGCGAGTCGCTCCGTTTTTTTGTCGATCAACTGCCAGGGGTAAAGCAACAGGGCGAAGTCCGGCTGGCACGATATTTTGTCGGCTTGGTCTTTTGGTGCGTATGCCCGGTCATTGAAGCGTGTTGCCAACAGTGCAGCCAGTTGTCCGCCAGCTGAAAATCCGAGTACGCCAATCCGATCCGGCTTTAACTCCCACTGTGAGGCGCGTTCGCGAATCAGGCTGATCGCCCGTTGTCCGTCCTGCAACGGTCGCTCGGAAAAAGCAGGAAGCTCAGGATCCTGTTGGGCAGCGGCGTCATTCTCCCTGGTTCTATAATGCAGAACGAAAGCAGTTACTCCCAGAGTGTTAAGCCAGTTCGCTGCTTCCGAACCTTCTTTATCAATAACCACGTAGTTGTAGCCGCCGCCCGGGAGGATCAGCACGGCACAGCCAGTTTGTTTTTTAGGTGAAGGCAAAAAAATGTGAATTTGCGGCCTGGTGATATTTTTAATACGGGTTGCAGGAGGATTTTCCGAAGCACGCCGGGGCAACCTGACCCCCGATACAGCAGTCGTTTCGCCGGGTGCCAGATCGGGCCACAGATCAATAATCTGATCCGGTTCGCGAGCGAGCAGTCCATTGACTGACGGAATCACGAACAGAATGAAAACGGGAAGCAATCTTCGAAACTTCAACACCATAGCCAACCTTATTCACATTCTTGCACAAACCCGATCAGCGTAAACAATAAACGGTTCAGCCGGTTGCGACAACACTGTTTGCTCAACTCGGACGAGTTCAAGTTGAAAAAGGGGCACCGGTTACATGTTGCAAGATGCGTTCCTGTCAGAGAGGTGCTGGAGTTGATGTATCCGCTGTCAAAAGATGCCGTTCTTTCCTCTCTGCGGAGAATTTTGGAGAAACGGAGCCACTTCGTTGCGTCAAACCGACTTACCTCTCTTCGTCACTAGGACGCAATTGCCCGTTATTTCTTCCTCCAGCCTGTTGCTTCAATTCGTTTGAATTCCGTTTCGATCTGCTTTCCTTCATAGAAGGAAAACCAGCCAGTCAGGTGTTTTGTTTCACCAGGGTTCGCATCGGGAAATCTGGGATCGGAATGCAGGCAGGGACATGCGGGATTCGCCCAGGGACGATCTACCGGATCCCAGGCAGTGATGACCCATTTCGTCCCATCACTCGAGCGACAGGCAACATAAGGCGAGCGGATAGCTTTATTCTCGTTCGTCTGGGCAGCGAAATCGTGAGCCCCTTTGAGCATGACGCAGTTCTGTACGCGCAAGTCCGTCAATTTCTGTTTTGTCCCATTTGTCAGCCACATTTTCATGCGAACGGAATCGCGACGGGGTTCAATGATTGTGCCGAATGAAATACCATTGGGAAGTTTTCTTGTCATGGTGAGCGTCCCGTTTCTGTTACGAGTCCATTCCAGTTTTTCCAATTTGATGTTCCGTTTCGACCAGATTGTCGGCACATGTGTATGAGCCAGGTAAGTCAATCCGAGGTTTGACCAGATCGCCTCGGGCACATCGAGAACAAAGTAGTCAGTCTCGTTCCACGGAGCAAAGACAGATATTTTCGTTTCCCGCTGCGGGCGGATTGCTCCTTCCAGAAATCCGATTCTCGGATGCCTGCCTCCCGGATATGGAAGAACCAGCAATGGGCCGTTTTTAGGCCGCTTCGGCCTGTTTTGTGAATTTATATTGAACCTCTTCAAAGCGGATTCAATCTCTGAATCGTTCAATCCTGTTGCCGAGCTGATTTCTGCGAGACTGAAGCGGTGATACCAAACCATATTCTGAAGCCAATATCGCAGATCGTCGTCATCAACAGGTTTGCGGTAGTTGTTCAGTTCTTCTGCAAAACAGAATTCCCCGGCGCAACAAAAAAAGCATAGCAGGATTGATGTCCAGGTAATCGCCATTGTGCTACTAACGGTTAAGGTTTCGGTTAAAGTTTACGAACGGTGCGAAAACTTTTGAAAATCTCATTTTGGTTACGGCGGTCAGAGCGGGCCCAACTGTACTGGGAACTTCATGGGGGGCTTCTTTATTCGAGTTTATTCGAGATGGTACAGGGAACCGAATTTCAACTTCAGGTATTTGATTAACGCCTCCGCGGAGAAACTGTTTCCCGTAACAACTTCCACCAGTTGAGCGGCCGGGTATTGCTGACCTCGCCGATGGATATTCTGATTGAGCCATTCTTTAAGCGGTTGGAACTCGCCCCGGGCGAACAATTCATCCAGGTTCCCCAGTTGTTTTTGTGCAGCTTCAAAGAATTGGGAGGCATAAATATTTCCCAACGCGTAAGTCGGGAAATAGCCGATGTAACCGGCCGACCAATGCACGTCCTGCATGCAGCCCTCGGCATCGCTGGCGGGAACAATCCCGAAATACTCCCTGAATGTTTCGTTCCATGCTTCAGGAATCTGCTCTGCCTCGAGTTCTCCGGCGATCATTTTCTGTTCGAGCTCAAAGCGAAGCATGATGTGCAGGTT
>JALWSL010000112.1 GCA_027080405.1 Planctomycetaceae bacterium | reverse complement strand
TCGGACCACACTCTGGCGGTCACCGCAGGGGTAATGGGCAGCGCGACGACCATGACAGCCCCGATCGCTGGCAGCCCGACAACAACCGTGACGGCTAAAAGACAAAGATGCATCCACTCGAGCGACTGTGTCGGCAGTCCCTGCACTTCCAGGAAATCGGAATCGAATGTGATGCCGATGCTGAAGCGGTATGTCGAAAAAATTAACGCAACAGTAACGAGAGAGACGCCAGCCATCAAATAGATATCCTTCATCAGCAAACTGGCCGGGGCACCAAAAAGAAAGGCGCTGAATCCGGCTGCTCCCCCGAAATGCCCGCTGCTCTGAATCATTTTGCTCATCACGATCCCGCCACCAAAAAAGAGGCTCAACACGCCAGCAACAGCCGTTTCCGGAGCCGTTTTGGAAATTCGCGGAAGCACCTGGATAATCCAGACCGCAAGAAGCCCTGTGATGAACGCTCCCAGAAATTGAATCGGCAAACTTTGCCCGCCCGCAAGGAGATACCCCAAACAGATCCCCGGCAATGCCGCATGAGCCAACGCGTCGCCTGTCAGTGCCCGACGTTTGAGAACGGCAAAGGTTCCAATCAGACCGCAGGTCGCCCCAACAATCGCGGTTCCCAGCAGAATAATCGCCGTATTGTAATGAAGCCCGAACATTTTTCTGCGTCCGCTCCGGCACAACCGGATCCTGACATCTGACAGAAGAACTCGACAGAGCACCCAACAGGCAGAAACCAACCCTCCGCCCGGGGATTCGCTCCTGTCAACGCAATCTACCGGGATCATATTGGAAAGCACCCCACCAACGCAAAGCAACAACTCCCGAGTTCTCCCGGAGAGTTATGCAACTCTTGAAAGCAGCACAAAAAAGAGTGATCCGAACACGCAGCGGCAGTGGAGAATGGATGATCAAAAATGATCGAAATACCAAACAGGCATTTTCACGCGGCATCGGCCTGCTGGTCGTTATCGAACTGTTTACGATACTCGACAACCATCTGGAGTGGGCAATCCAGACAGCGCGCGATTTCCTCATCATTCAGTCCGGCAACCAGAAGTTTGGAAATCCGTTCTGTCTGAGTTGGAGTCAGTTTCTCCAGTGGTATGGCGCGAGACGTCTTCTCTGTTCTTTCGCGTGAAACTTCCAGCAATTCTTCCAGACGGCCAATTTCCCGATCTGCGTCAAGAATCAAACGATCAAGCACCGACAGTGTTGTTTCAACCCGTCCTTCCACTTCGCGACCGTAGTCGAACAGACGCGTTTCCATATGATGAATGAGTGATTCCGGGGAATGCTCTTTTCTCTCCAGTTCCCGCTGCAAGTCCCGTAATGGATCCTGTTTCGAAATCCGGCGTCTCATCACGGAATTGCGCCAAAGCATAAAACCGATCAGGCACATCATGCTTCCGACCAGCACGAGAACGATTTCAGGTTGATAAAGCATTCTACTTGTCCAGTTTGAATAGGCGTGAGAGTCTTTTATCGCAAACAGGTGCCCCGTGTGTACGTATCACCTGCGAATGTCCATAAATCTCTTCAGTTGTGGCATACCGGTTATGCCGGATTGTCTGTATTGCATACGGTAAAAGTTTGCGAACGGCTATCGGAATGAACCAGCCGCGCTGGGGTAACAGGTAATAATTCGGAATTAATGATGGTCGTGGTCATGATCGTGATCGTGATCGTGATCGTGACGCGAACCGTGGGAGATCGTATTTTCATTTTGCGGCATATCGAGTTGCTCTGTTTGAAGATACGCAGCCTGAGCGAGGCGATAAATTTCTCTTAACGGAAGTTGCTGTTCTCGGGCGATACGGGCACATTCTTCGAATTCCGGTTGGAACCACGCTTCCCTGCCGGCTGGCTGAGTTAGCTTCCCGGCAATTTTTCCGTAAATGGTATCGACAGAAATACTTTTTCTGGCCAACACGGCTCGTTCGATGATTGTTTGACGAACGCCGAGTGTGCCGGTCTGCTCAAACAACACAGCCTGCAACGCAGCGGCCTGTTCCGGCTTGCACAATACCGAAAGTTGGATAGCCGGTCTGTTTTTTTTCATTTGGATCGGTGTCGTAAATACATCCAGTGCGCCGGCGTTTTCAAGCAATTCCCGGGTGTATCCAATCGTTTCCGCGGTTGTATCATCGAGATTTGTCTCCAGAAGCGAAACGGTTTCGTGAAGCGGCCTTGTTGTTTTGGTCCCGACAAACAGGCGGAGCAGGTTCGCCCGCTGGGGGAATGTCCGGGTTCCTGCCCCGTAGCCGATCTGTTCGATTTGCATCGCAGGTAATCGCCCAAAAGAATCGACCATTGTTTTTACGATGGCGGCTCCGGTCGGTGTGGTCAACTCGGCTTCGATCGGGACATCCTGAAGCGGAATTCCTTTGAGCAGTTCTGCGGTTCCTGGAGCGGGCACCGGACAAATACCATGATCGATCTGTATCAAACCGTAACCGGTTGGGATGGGGCTGCAGTGAACCTGATCGACCCCCAACAAGTCGAAACCGATCGCGGCAGCGACAATATCGACAATCGAATCGATCGCGCCGACTTCGTGGAAATGGACTTTTTCAGGGCTCGAACCGTGTACCGTCGCTTCCGCCTGCGCAATTGCCTGAAAAATCTGCAGGGCCATTTCGTTCTGAGTTTTTGTCAAGACATCTGAACGCTCCAGAATTTTGTGAATATCACTCAAATGCCGATGGGCATGTTGAGGCGGATGCTCGACTGTAACCGCGGTTGCGGAAAATCCCCCTTTCATCACCTTTTCCACGCGCAGCCGGACACCTTCGAGTTTCAGGGAATCGATCCCGGCTTCGATCTGCTGTTGACTGACGCCGGCATCAATCAGCGCACCGAGTGTCATATCACCACTGATGCCGGTACTACATTCGAGATACGCTATTTTCATACGAGTTTCATACAAGATGGAACATTCCGACAGACGACGCCGTCCCCAGCGGAAAACTGAATTATAAAACGGAGCGGGCATATTATCCGGATTTCGCAATTCTCCAAAGACCAATTTTCACCCCGATGGGGGCGACCAAGGCGTTACGGTTTCAGTTCCGGCTTCCTCGCTGCTATGATTCAATCAATGAACAACAATCGTAAAAGTGCGACAAAGGGTAGCAAAATGAGCAGGAACCCCGAAAACGATAGCACGGGAAGTGATAACACGGGAAAATCAAAGCCTTGGCGGTACCTCGCCGTTTTTGCAGGATCGCAGGTCGGAAGCGATTCTCAATATTCTGAACAAGCCAGGCAATTGGGGCAAGTTCTTGTGAAGAATCGGATTGGCCTGGTTTACGGGGGCGGTAGCGTCGGTTTAATGGGAGAAATTGCGGACGCGGTTCTTGATTCTGGTGGGGAAGTGATCGGAGTCATTCCTGAATTTTTGGCAACCAAAGAGTTGCTGCACACCGGTCTGACGAGCACACTTGTCACTGACGATATGCACTCCCGCAAGGCAAAAATGGCGGAACTGGCCGATGCTTTTATCGCGTTGCCTGGCGGTTTGGGAACATTTGAAGAATTATTCGAAGTAATCACCTGGGCGCAATTGGGTGTGCATCGAAAGCCGATTGGTTTGCTGAACGTGGCGGGCTTTTACGATCCCGTTTTCGACTGATCGAACATGCGATTGAACTAGGCTTCATCAAACCGGAGCACCGGGATCTGCTTGAATCGGCTGAATCGGCTGAAGAATTATTCAGCTTGCTCCGCCATAAAAAAATGCCGTCACTACCGAAGTGGTCGGATCTGAACAGGGTCTGATCTCCCCGCTCCGTCCCCTGATTCGCCAAGAGGAATTTCGCATTGCACCCCTGTTTTCTCACAGATTCCGAACTTCTGGCAGAATGCGAGACCATTCGCCAGCGACGAAGTGGGCCAGGCGGCCAGCATCGCAACAAGGTGGAAACGGCCATTCGCCTGACGCATAAACCAACCGGTCTGTCCGCTCAGGCGAGTGAAAGGCGTTCGCAGGCAGATAACTTGAACAGGGCCCTTTTTCGACTGCGACTGGAATTGGCGATCAACTTTCGCACGGAGATGCCACCAGCAACAATGATCAAGCATTCAGAACATTCGAAGTTGTGGAAAAAGCGATGCAGAAACGGGCGTATTTCGGTCAATTCCGCTCACAACGATTTTCCTGCCCTGCTCGCCGAGGCCCTCGATTGCCTGGCGATATGTCAATGGGATCATAAAAAAGCAGCAGAACAACTCGGAATTTCCCCCTCCCAGTTGATCAAATTCCTGAAAAAGGAAAAGCGGGCGTTCACCTATCTGAACAGGCACCGTAAAGAAACAGGCTTACCCTCTCTTTCCTGATGACATTCTCCTGACAACAACCAGCAACTCGCTGCCAAAGTGGCAGTTTCTACACAGGGCAAACCTCCTTGTTCCTGTAGATGCGGCAGCCTGTGCATTCGATAGCAGGCCTATTTGGCTTGTTTTATGGGGTTCTCCAACTTTTTTCATCTTTGGCATAACAGTTGCCCTGTTGCGGGAGCAGTGGAGGTTCCGTATTTGCCAAGGCGATGCGGTGGAGTTGGAGTTTGGGTCTGCCAGAGTGTTCTATCGCGGGGGCTGTTGCCTTCGGTTTTTCGGTGGCAGGCTTTTCTTACTGTTTGATTCAAATTGTCAGGAGTAATTCAATGGCAGCGAATACAGCTGTAAAAATCGTTCCTTTAGGGGATAAGGTTGTTGTCAAGCGTCAGGAAGCAGAGACCACCACCAGTGGCGGTATTGTTCTTCCCGATTCTGCACAGGATAAGCCTCAGCGTGGGGAAGTGATTGCGGTTGGAGATGGTCATGTGAAAAACGATGGCACCAAACTTCCTTTGACGGTCAAGGAAGGAGACCGCGTCATCTTCAGTGCCTATGGCGGGGACGAAATCAAAATTGGTGATGAAGAATACCTGCTTCTGCGGGAAAGCGACATCCTGGCAACCTACTAATGCCAAATGCGTTCCATTATTTGGGAAACGCAGATTTATGAATGGGCTGGCTCCATCGTACGAGCCGAACAGGTCTGTTTCAGGACAATGTTTCAGGACAATCAGTGGGTCGCGGGGCGGCCTCTGCCGAAAATACGGTATCAAAACGTAAAACAGTCGATTGAGGAGAAGAAAAGAGATGTCAAAAATTATTGCTTTCGATCAGGAAGCTCAAGAAGCGATGCGACGTGGTGTCAGCAAGCTGGCACGAGCGGTCAAGGTAACACTCGGGCCGCGCGGTCGAAATGTCATCATTGAAAAAAGTTTCGGTTCCCCCACTGTCACCAAGGACGGCGTTTCCGTTGCCAAGGAAGTTGAACTGGGCGACAAATTTGAGGATATGGGGGCCCGTATGGTTCGCGAAGTGGCCAGCAAAACTTCGGATGTTGCAGGCGACGGAACAACGACGGCGACTATCATGGCTGAAGCCATTTTCAACGAAGGCTTGAAATCCGTCGTGGCCGGTGTCAGCCCTCTCGATATGAAAAACGGGATGGAAAAGGCCGTCAGCGACATCACCGAAAAATTGCACGAAATGTCCATCGAGTGCAAAACCAAAAAGGCGATTGCACAGGTTGGAACAGTCGCTTCCAACGGTGATGCCGAAATCGGAAACATTCTCGCTGACGCGATGGATCAGGTCGGAAAAGATGGAGTGATTACTGTCGAGGAAGGGCAAAGCCTGGAAACAACCTTCGAAGTCGTCGAAGGGATGCAGTTCGATCGGGGATATCTCTCCCCATACTTCGTGACCGATTCACAGACAATGGAATGTGTTTTTGAAAACGCGTATATCCTGATCCACGAAAAGAAAATTTCCAATATCAAGGATCTGGTTCCGCTGTTGGAAAAAGTCGTCGGTTCAGGCAAGCCATTGTTGATCATTTCTGAAGATGTCGAAGGGGAAGCCCTGGCGACATTGGTCATCAACAAGTTGCGAGGCACGTTCAATGTAGCCGCTGTTAAAGCTCCTGGCTATGGAGACCGACGTAAAGCGATGCTTCAGGATATCGCGATCATGGTCGGCGGTCAGGCCATTTTCGAAGACTTGGGCATCAAACTGGAAAACATCCAGCTTTCCGATTTGGGACAGGCCAAAAAGGTTGTCATTGGAAAAGATGAGACGACGATTATCGAGGGAGCAGGCAAGACGGCCGATATCAAGGCACGTATCGACCAGATTCGTCGCGAACTGGAGAACTCCACAAGCGATTACGATCGCGAAAAACTGGAAGAGCGAATCGCCAAGCTTTCCGGAGGAGTCGCTCAGGTCAACATCGGAGCCGCGACCGAAAGCGAAATGAAGGAGCGAAAAGCACGGGTAGAAGACGCACTGCACGCAACACGTGCAGCGGTCGAAGAAGGAATTCTTCCTGGTGGCGGTGTCGCTCTGCTGCGTAGTTCCGCTTCAGTCTCACCGAAAAAACTGAATCACGACGAGAAAGTCGGCTACGATATTATCCTGCGTGCCTGTCGTGCTCCGTTGACCCAAATTGCAAACAACGCCGGCCTCGATGGAGGTGTTATTTGCGAAAAAGTTGTCGAGCAGGAAGGCAATGTCGGCTACAATGCCGCTACGGAAAAGTATGAGGATCTTGTCAAGGCAGGTGTCATCGACCCTGTGAAAGTAACGCGAACCGCATTGCAAAATGCAGCCAGCGTTGCCACACTGCTCCTGACAAGTGATGCCTTGATTGCAGAAGCCCCCAGCGATGACAAACCCGGAGGCGACGGCGATCTCTACTGATATGTGATACGACTTGTAGTGCAACCTGAATCCCTGAAAGGGGGGGGCACTCGAAGTTTGGCAATTGCAGGGCAGGCTCACGTCTGCCCTGTTTGCATCTCGGGTCATGTGCGTCAATTCATAATCGTCACTCGCAGAGACGAACAGCGCAAATTGCAACTTCAGGTTTCCATCCACCATCAGCCAACGGGCAGGCATGCGGGGACACAACCTGCACATAAAGTTGATGCAGGGCCGGTTGTGCGTACCATGTATGCATAAAGAGTAAAGAATGCTATGATGGCTATATTCTCATGGATTGGAGATCACAACTGGTGTGCAGAGCACAGCCTGCACGGCACACGCTACATTTGCCGTTCGGGAAAATCAGATTCACCGCCGAGACATACAAAGCACGAAGAAAAGTCTCACACCAAGACGCAAAGACGCCAAGAGTTTTTCGCATACGTCAAGAAAGGCTGGCAGGAGCCTACCCTACGGTACTGCCCTACGGTACTCTCCAAGAAAAATTGCGAAATTAGTAGGAAGATACATCGTGGAAAGGTTTGCAGAGAGAAGAGGTGAAAAATGAAATCCAGATCATTATGTGATGTCTGTGCGCACCGTGTATACGATGAGTACGATGCCTCCATAGATCAACTGGCGGAATATCCTATACCTAAATGCCAAGCATTTCCGGATGGCATTCCCGATGAGATTCTTAATGGTTTCAATGACCACCGGAAGCCATGCAAAGGTGATTCAGGGATTCAGTTCGAGCTTATACCAGGAGAATCATTACCTGAATATCTCGACTTGATAAACACGACGGAACGTAACCGTTCACACCCCGGGGAGGAGTGATGGGGGTGGTTGATTGGCGAAGGTTTCGGTCAGGGAATCGGTCACGTTCTCGAATACATGGCGATTTTGTTGCCGGCAGACGTAGGGTTCGCTGTGCGGAGCATGTTGATGTTACCATATCGCTATTATAGCTACATGGAGTTCTATTCTTGCACACCGTTTGGTGGGGCATTCTCATGCCTGCAAAACAGAGAAACGATTGTTAATCCGACTGGCCAGGCGCTCTTGTTTATATTTTGTACCACGGTTATGTGAGACGTGGTAATTATCGCTATCGTAGCGGGGTGGCCAATACCGGACAACTGGCGCCGTTCCGCTTGCAATGTCTGGCCGTTGCGTGAAAATAAACTCACGCAAAGACGCGAAGCCGCAAAGAAAAGAAAAAAGTAAAGAGAGAGGAAAGCTGAATATTCCAAAGTGGTTTTATTCGTTCTCGCTCATATGGGAAACCAGCGCAGAAAACCCTTGGCGTCTTTGCGGCCGTTGCGAGAAAACTTCCTCTGTACTACTAACGGTTAAATTTTAAGAACAGCGCGAAAACTTTCGAAAATCTCATTTTGGTTACGGCGGTCAGAACAGACCAGCCGTGCCGGGCTCTCCGCGTCTTGGTGGTTAATTCGATTTTCCCAAACGGCAGTTTTTGCAGGGCTCATGGAGCCCGTGACACAAAATATCGATCAGGTCACCCGACAGGAACAGTCGGAGACGCATCCACTGTCCAGCAC
>JALWSL010000111.1 GCA_027080405.1 Planctomycetaceae bacterium | reverse complement strand
GCCTGTTGATCTGCTCGTACGTCAATATTATCCGAATGCGGACATCAAGCCGCGAAAAAAAGAGGACGACAACCCGTCAACGGCAGGCGCCGGGCTTAATCAATCGATCGTCCCCCTGAAAACTTCGACAGGAACCGACAACGAAGTCAATTACCCGGCCGCCTATGTTGATGTGCTGGAAAAAGGAACCGACAAAAAAATCGGTACCTACCTTCTTTCGGCTATCATGGATTCAATGGGACGAGCCGATCAAATTCAGGTGGGGGACCATGCGTACGAAATCGGTTTACGATTCAAACGAATATACAAACCGTATTCCATTCATTTGATCGACGTCCGCAAAGACGATTACATCGGTACAAATACGCCGATGAATTACTCCTCGGAAATCCGCCTGGTCGACAAAAGCCGCGGCGAAGATCGCAAAATAAAAATCTGGATGAACAACCCACTTCGCTATGCAGGCGAAACATTCTATCAGAGTGGGTACAACAAAGTCGGTGAGAGGGAAATGACAACGCTACAGGTTGTCACCAATGAAGGCTGGATGATCCCGTATGTGGCCTGCATGATTGTTTCGATTGGCATGTTGTACCAGTTTGTTCTGACGCTGCTCCGTTTTTTGAACCGCGCTGCCAGCGGCAAGTTGGAATTTGCCTCGTCCGATGAGGAAGTCAGCGAAAAGTCGGCAGGGTCAATGGCCGGCATTGTCATACCGCTGGCGTTGTTTTGCGTATGCGGCTACTGGCTCTACGGGTTGGCGAAAGTTCCGGTCGTTCCTGCGGATGAATTCAACTATTTCAAATTCGGCGAAATCCCGGTTGTCTATCAGGGACGCGTGAAACCGATCGATACACTCGCCCGCAATTCGATGCGAATCCTCTGCAATCGGGAAACGGTTCGGCTGGAACCGGCCCAGGAAACAGACCAGAAAAAAGAGGAAAAAGATGCCAAAGAACCCAGGACAATTCCGGCCACGCAGTGGTTACTGGAATTGATCAGCGATTCTGAAATCGCAATGGATCGCCCGGTCATACGTATCGATAACGATGAACTCCTCTCGACATTAAATTTGGAACGCCGAAAATCGCATCGCTACTCATTGAGAGAAATTCGTGGCAAACAGAAGCAGAGCAAAGAGAATGAAAAAAGCCCCTTCGCCCGGGCGGTTCAGGAAGCAAGCGAGCAACAGAGGAAATCGCCGGAAAGCCTTTCGTTGTATCAAAAGAAAGTGCTCGAACTGGATCGTAAAATTGGACTGATCGGCCTGCTGAAAGCTTCCATGGTTCCTCCTCACATTGACACCAACGCACAAGATGTGAACGAGCAAATGATGCGGGCGATGTTCATGGTCAGGCAGATTGATCAAGCCCATCCGCCGTTGTTGATTCCCCCTGTCGAGTCAACTTCAAAGGGATTGGAAGAATCCCTGAAACGGGACGAGTGGGAAACATACGCCAAGGCTTTTCTGTTCGATGTGATTTACTCCAAAGCATTTAAAGCAAAGGAAAACCCCTTTTCCAAACAGTTCACGGAAATTGTCAATGCCTACTCCGACAACAAGCCGGTTGCTTTCAATAAAGCGGTGGGAGAATACCTGACGTTGCTGGATAAAACGGACATCGAAAAACTGGATCTGTCCAAAATCGAATTCGAAGCCCGATTCAATCACTTTTCGCCGTTGTTCTGGCCTGCGTTTCTGTATCTGTTCGCGTTTGTGCTGGCGATATTCGGCTGGTTGTTTCCTTCCGCGATGAACGTTCTGAACCGCAGCGCGTTGGCACTGATCGTGTTGACATTCTGTGTTCATAGCTGGGCGCTTTGGGCGAGGATCGAAATATCCGGGCGTCCTCCGGTGACAAATCTGTATTCCTCTGCGGTCTTCATTGGATGGGCCGGCGTGTTGTGTGGCCTCATTCTGGAGCTGATTTTCAAACGGGGCATAGGAATTGTCCTGGCAACAGCAGCAGGCTTTGCCTCGCTTTGGATTGCTCACGGTTTGGCTGGCGATGGAGACACCTTCGTTGTGCTGCAAGCCGTGCTTGATACACAATTTTGGCTCAGTACCCACGTGGTTTGTATTACACTCGGCTACGCTGCGACGTTTGTCGCGGGGATTTTGGGTTTAATTTACATCAGCAGGAAAAATCCACTGGCGTTAATCGGGGTTGTAGCTGCAGTCGCGGCTGCGGTCGGTTTGCAACAGTTTTGGGACGCCCCGCTCGCATTGCGGATCGTGATTCCCCTGCTGTTTGTTTCGATTCCGGTATTCACATCGATATTCATGCCAGAAGTAACAACGGTTCAATTACCTCAATCAATGGAGAAATCCTTTGAACGGATGATTTACGGCACGCTCTGCTTTGCGTTATGGTTCAGTTTTGTTGGAACCGTTCTGGGAGGGTTATGGGCCGACGATTCCTGGGGACGTTTCTGGGGTTGGGATCCGAAAGAAAACGGAGCACTGATCATTGTCCTTTGGGTCGCGCTGGTTCTGCATGCCCGCTGGGATCGACTGGTGAAAACTCGCGGCCTGGCGATGCTTGCGGTTGCGGGCAACATCACGACCGCCTGGAGCTGGTTCGGCGTGAACGAACTCGGCGTCGGATTGCACGCCTACGGCTTTACCGAAGGAGTCCTGTTTTATCTGTCGCTGTTCGTGCTCAGCCAGTTCGCCATGATCATCCTCGGCCTGCTGGGAAGCTCGCAGGAACCGGATCTCGCCCTTTAGGTTAAGTGCGGTAATCGATTCCGGCTGAACAAAGCAATCGGGCAGAGCAACTTTTCGCCCCGGATTCAATCCCGTGAATCTTCATTCTGCGAAGAACCGGCGTCCAGTTTTTTGAACAGGCGAAAGACATCACGCGCCCCTAGCGGGATAACAATCAACACCAGAATCGCAAAGCTGCCAAAACCGATGGTCAGAACCGCTTCCCAGAATTTTATCCAGACCGTTGCCAATGCCATTATTCGTTCTCCTGAGCCGTCAACAACTGCTCGCGATTGGGAAACAGCAGCGAACCAGCGACAAAAAGCAGGATACAGATTCCAAATATAGCCAAGGTCAACGACGGCCCATTGAACCAGTAGGTGATTGAAGCCCCATACTCCGCTTCGTACCAATCCTGTATCGGCTCGACAAACAGGCCGGATATCGCAAGCAAGCCGCCGTACATCGCCCATAACGCACCGGTTGTTGAAGCACGTTTCCAGTACATACCGCCGATCAACGCGGTGGCGGAACCACTTAAATAGACCATGCCGGTAATGCTCATGTAGGTCCAGACAGATTCGGGCAGTTCATACCAGATGCCCCAAATGAGCAGAAAAATACCGATCAGCACCACCGATACCCGGGTGTAGAAAATGCTCTGCTGGTCACTCAACTCCTTCACTCCCTTTAAGGGAGCAATAATATCCTGTGAAATAATGGAGGCCCAGGAAAGCAGATAGCTGTCGTGGGTAGACATGAACGCTGCGAGCAATCCCGCAACAAGCAGACCGAGCAGACCGGTTGGAATGATTTTCCCCAACAACAATGGCATCGCCTGTGAAGCATGACCGGCTGTATTTTCGCCTAGAAAGTATTCGTGCAATTCGGGATGATGAAAAACGTAAGTGTAGGCTGCGATTCCCCAAACGGCGGGAATTGCCATGCGGACAAAAAAACCGGGCGCACCAAACAGAAAAGTCCGCTTTGTTGTGGCGCTATCTTGTGTGGTGAGGGCGCGGGTTGCTTCGGGAGCCCAACAGATCCCTGCTGTAAAGACTAGGACAATCTGCCAGAAAAAGTAGGTCCACCCGTAGCTCTCTGCATGGACGGGATTAAACGCGGCTTCCCCTTTGGTCTCTTGCCAGGTGGAAACCATGTTCGCCCAGCCGAGATGACTATCCAGATCGGTAAAGCAGAACCAGAGCCCCAATCCCAGCCCCAGACTCAGCACCAGAAACTGAATGTAATCGGTCACCAGAACGGCAACCATTCCTCCCATCACGGTATAAACCAGAACCATCACGATCAGCAAAGTTGTGATGAGGTTCACGGTCAGTTCTGCATTTTCGCCGCCCAGGCCAGTTGCATAGGTGATGAATGTTGCTCCCATTTTCGGGAACAGTCCCATGTTCAACACACCCGCCAGAACCGCGATCAGACCAGAAGTAATTCTTGCTCGGCGACTGAATCGCTTTTCGAAATACTCGGGCAATGTCGTCAGCTTCATTTCCCGCAATCGCTTGATCGCAAAACCGCTTGTGCCAAGAAACAGATAAACCGCAAACGCAATCAAGGGCACCACCAGATAGCTGAACCCCTTGGTAAAGCCATCCATCGAGGCATACATCAACGTAACCAGCCCCAGCCCTGTGCCAATGAAACTGGCGATGCTCAAAGCAGTTCCCGCCCCACGTCCACCCACCAGATAATCGGAAGCATTATGCACGTGTTTATTGACATACATGCCGAATACCCCGGTGCCGACGAGATAAACGACAACGATGCCCCAGTCAAGATTGGTGAATTGGGTTTCAAACACGATTAAACCTGAAAGACCCGGTCTATTCCGGTCGCTATTACCGGAATGGAACGACGAATATCTACGCAAGACGCAAGAAAAACGACCGTCAGAAATTTGGTAATATAGAAGCAGAGCCCTGCCCCTGAAGCTTACCAGGGGGCTTCCATTTTGTCCACAATTCTGCGGGCCAACTGGTTAATCGCTTCCTGCTTGGCGGTTGCGTAGGATTGACCGATTTCAGGAGTAAAGTTCGCCTGTGAAAGCAGTTGATGCGTTTTCTGATCGATCGGGACAGTACTTTGGGCAATCAAAGCCCCGCCCCGCAAATCTTCCCATTGAATTTCGACCGCAAAAGAAAGTTGCAATTGCCTTGCATCATCGAAGCGGGTTTCCCCCAGAACATCCTTACGAATTTCGATCAACTTGCCGCTGAGTCGGGTATCTGCACGATCAGCACTGGCAAGCCGGAACGGTGTGCGAGTCTGGATCTCCTTCTGAACCGCTTCGGTCAATTCGATATTCACATCGCGACGGAACAGGTCGGAAGTGAAGATCGGAACATGAACCGTGCGGATTTCAGGATCGTATGCGCCACCGATCATGTAACCACAGCCGGAATGTGCGCAGAGCCAGACAAACAGGCATAGAAAGCGAACCGCTCTCGAATGCAATCGGCTTTTCGACGCATTGAATTGTCCGAACATTACTCCCCTCCCAGGGACAATTTCACACGCCCGGGCTCGGAACTTTCCTCTCGCGGTGGAACTGGTAACGGCTCGGGAACAAATTCGTCGCCGGAATCCTTTGGCCAGCGTGGTAACAGGTTGGGAACGGGAATCGGTTTCAACTTGGGTACCTTGAATCCCGGCAACTTTCGGGGTGGTTGCTCTACATCGTGCGTGTCAGTTTCCTGCGCTGGTGCGGCGGGCGGTGTTTGAACCGGATTGGGAGGCGGCAGTTCGTCAAGAGGTTCGATCGAATCTGCATCAACACCTTCCAGGGCCAGCACCAACGGGCTTTTCTTGTGGTACTCAGGCAGTTTTGCCAGTAAACCCCGAGCCTTGCCAGCATACTTCGAATTCGGATAAGCGTTGATAATGTGATGGCACGTCATTTCAACAGCTTCAAATCGTCCTTTTCGCAACCAGAAGATGGCACGATTAAAGTGGCGGGCAACCGTCTTGTCTTCGATGTCCTGCAATCCCTGTTGCAACCGCTTTTTCTCCTCTGGGGAAGCATCGGGAAACAGGTTCATCGCCATCAGTTCCAGTTGCCGGGCCTCTGTCAAACTTTTTCCGTCATAGGCAGCTCCCTGATACGAAGCCTGACTGACATACGCTCCGAGTATGTAGGCATCTTTGGCGTGAGGGCTCTGCGGGAATTCTTCACGAAGCAGCCGATACGTCTCAGCCGCCTCGGCGTAACGTCCGGTGCGCAACTGATGACTGGCGGTCAACATCAGTGCGTCATCAGCCAGTTTACCGGTTGGGTCATTCAGCCAGATCGCCTTCAACGCTTCCAACGCTCGCCCTTCGGTATCTGTCAGCGGGCGTCTTTTATCGGTAAAATTGAAGAACGAAGGTCGCTTGTAATCTTCGCCGGAAACGACTTTCGGTTTCGAAGCACGACCGTTATCGGAATAAGCGGCCAGTTCAACATCGTTCGATTTGGCAACCTTGATATCCATCCAGGTCAAGGCAATGTCGTACAGGCGTTTTGTGGTTTCATCCATATGCCTGGTATTGGGAAACTCCTTCAACAGCTGTAGATAATTCGTCTCCGCATCGGGTAGCTCCTCCTGCTTGAACTGCGTTTCAGCAAGCATGAACAGGGCATCTTCGCGCAGAGGGGAATCGCTGTAACTCGCTTTCAGTTCGCTACGGGGTTTGAACAGGTCTTTCCATCTTCGCTTGCGGAGAACACCGGATTCATCCAATTTATGGGCTTCCGCAATTTTCTTGAACAGACGCTCCGCCGCAGCGTACTCGCCCTGCTCATAAAGCTGTTTCGCCTGGTTAAACTCGCTGAAATCCTGGACATCCTCGGACCGCAAACTGTTCGGACTGATCGAATTCGATCGCTGTCCGACAGGAAGTACCCGCTCCATTGGCCCCTTGACACGGTCGATGGAAGCAGTCTCCCGATGCCAAAGCCCCTGGCAACCCACGGCGCAGCAAAGCAGCCAGCCGGCTAGAGCGGCCTTTTTCCAACTCTTGTTTTCAGCGGAATTCCGCATCGTTCGTCGATTCATTTTCATTTCCTTGATCTCTCGTGGGGGAGTGAGAGAACCGTGGAATCAGGTGGTTGCCACACGCAGAATGGTGTCGCAAAGAAGGGAAGGTTCGGTTGTTCTCGTCGGGATATTAACGCAATTCTCAGAATTGAAGATACCCCAACATGGTCGGTCGCCGATCCAGTATCTGCGAAATAAGCGCAGTCAGCAGATGGCGAAGTGCTTTGTACTGTCCAGGCGTGATCGTTTCCAAAAAAGGTGTTTCCAGTGGAGTCTCTATCAGCCTGCGCAACCTCACCAGAAACTCCCCTGTCAAAACTCGAGAAGCCCGTTCTGCGTGTCGACATTGCGAACAGAGTAATACTCCTTGCTGAATCCATAAGGACCAGTTTTCATGGTCATTCTGTACAGGACGCCCACATTGACATCGCTCAAATTCCGGGAGTACCCCCAACGCCTGCAACGTGTACAATTCGAACCGCAACACGGGCAAGCGGAAATCTTCACAGATTTCCAGACTCTTCAATGTCTGAATCGCTGCTTCATACCAATGGGGATAGGGGTCAAACTCCTCGGAAAACAGCTGAAGCAACTCTGCCACGTACATCCCGCTGTAATGCACATTCATATCATGTGACTGAAAACGGAATCGCTTGACGAGCCTGGCTTCGGTGAGAATATCAAGACTGGACGTAGATTTATGGAGGAAAACTATCTGACACTGTGTCAACAGGTCAATAGCAGCCTCGAAAGAGCCCTTGAGCCGCTTCGCCCCCTTCGCCAAAACCGATATTTTACCAAAATCGCGTGTAAAAAATGTAACGACGCGACTGGTTTCACTAAAATCTGCTTGCCGAATAACCAACCCTTCTGTTTTTTCACTCGACGACATATAACCCATCTTTTATTCGACACCAAACATGATCTCTGGAGCAGCCTGTTCGAGTGTAACAGAAAACGATGCAGATTGAGAATAACAACCTGCATCGTCTCGAAAGCATGAAAGGAGAACGCCATCACCTGGTGTGGGCCAGCAGACAAGACGATGGCAGTGTCTCATTTCACGAGGGAACAATTTCCGCCGCGGTTCGCGCACCGATGCTGTCTGCCTGCGGCAGCGTTAATTTTTCTGCGATAATGTTGCGTTCTTTTTCGGGAAGAGGCCCACGAGCTGTTCCACACGCCGGGCAAACATCCGCATGAACGGACATCCGTTTTCCGCATTTCGCACACGGCTCCAAAAACGGCGGCTCTTCGATCATCCAGAACGCAATCAACCCCGCCGGCCCAAACAGCAGCGTCGCCCAGAAACAACGCCCCTTTTGTTGCGCTGTCAATTGATGAGTTTTGCAATACCACTGACCAAGAATAATCGTGATGCCCCAAACAATGAAATAAAACAGAACAACAATCACTTCGGATGAAACAACACGCATCATATATTTTGGAGCCCCTTCTGTTGTTGCCAGATAGGAAAGCCCCATTGAGACCGCAACAAGCGGCGGCACTCCCGCTGCAGTCAGTTTGGCATAGAGTGGAATGCTCCGATCAAGATCTCCCAGGCGGACAGCTTTGTGA
>JALWSL010000110.1 GCA_027080405.1 Planctomycetaceae bacterium | reverse complement strand
CTTTTAAGTGCGCAGCACATGGCAAGAGTCGTTTTTTGTCCATCAAATAAGATTCCGTCATCTCTATCGCAGAAGTTGCAGGCGCATAATAAGCAGAGCCATTCTTTAATAGATTTACTATTTCTGCACCACCGTTCTTTGTTCTCTCGACAATCTTATCTAACGCATCTTTTTTTATAGCGCCAGACTTGACAAACTCACTAATTGGAACCCCTGCTATTGTTGTATAATTGAGCATGGGCACCATTGTATCACCATGTCCACCAAGAACAAAACTCCTTATCTCCTTTACAGAGATACCCAACTCTTCACTTAAAAAAGTAGCATACCTACTTGAATCAAGCACACCAGCCATACCAACAACTTTATTAGGCGCAAAACCCGTTTCTTTTTGCATAACCCAAACCATTGCGTCCAGCGGATTGGTTATAACTATAACAAACGCATTTAGAGAATATTTTTTTCAGAATATGCCTAATTGTACTACTCTTTGATATACACTCTTGAGGAATTCCAATAAGGTCATGGCAGCAGCGATAATTAGCTGTATCTAAGAACGGTGATGCCTAACAGTATGAAAAAAAAAGTTAATGACATGCCCATCTCCCATTCAAACCATGACCTTTTTGTATATTTCCTGGACCTGTTTTTAGTTTTCGCTATTAAACTGTCAGCCTT
Organism: Planctomycetaceae bacterium; assembly: GCA_027080405.1. GTDB lineage: Bacteria > Planctomycetota > Planctomycetia > Planctomycetales > Planctomycetaceae > Rubinisphaera. The sequence goes on along the minus strand of JALWSL010000110.1, from coordinate 1,377 downwards.
AGCAGGGTCCAGCAAGATTAATTGGTGTGGCCCCTCGATAAAATATAAACGTCCCTTTCCCGTCAGCCTGAAGCTGTGAATATCCGCAGTAGTCCCAGTGAATAGCTTATCTGTCACCATACCGGCGTTTCTTAGCTGGTTCAGACTGATACCATATTGTTTTTCCAGTTCACTGATTTCAATATATCCGTCCCTATGAAACTTCTCCAGCTCTTTGTTTCTATCCTCAAAATATCCCGGAAGCAAACACATTACAACTCCTCGCCATCAGACATCTTTGTAACAGATGTCAAAAGATTTTTCCAAAGTATATAATAAATCCCTGTTTAATAACAGGGCATTTTGAGTAAAAAAAATATTGCCAATATGCCATTATTTACAAGCATGAAAAACTGTATACTTTAATATATAGATTTACTCAAAGGATTACCATGCGTAGCTACATCGAGACTGTGATAGACAACTTCCGGGAAGGACTTAACGGTGAAACTGGGAAAAACAGGACATATAGAGGGATTGATGACCCGTCTCTTACATCGGATGAGGAGAACAGCCTATATGCTGCCGCCAACAAAGAGTTGAACAGTCCAGAGAGAGATGAAGGCATATGGGCCAAAGCATTGGCTAAGGGTGGAAGCAATCCTGAGGGTAAATACATCGAGTTCCGCTTTGAAGCAATGAAGGCTGAGCTGCTTAGAATGAAGCAGGAATTATGTAGGGCAGCCAAGAGGCAGGCTGAACGTGAGAAGGCAGAGCGTGAAGCCCGTGAAAAGATAGAGAAGGCTGAATACGAAGCACGGATAAAAGCAGAAAGGGAAGCCAGAGAGAGACGCTCCCTGATACGCACATTGGTTGTTGGCGGTACCGTTATCCTGCTTCTGGTAGGTCTTTCTAACGGCTGGTTCAGGTAGCAAAAAGTCAGTCCTAACCCTCACATTAAACAAATATCTTCGTTTACAGAGGTTTTGGTTTTAAACAATGCCAAAAGTGCTGAATCCCCTTTAGGGGATTTAGAAAGTGTGTTTGTTTTAACGTTGAGTTAAACATTGGTGTGATAGTTAAACATTTGTAGTTTATAGAGAGCATTCAGCTCCGCTGAATGCTCTCTATATTTTATTATTTGGTACTATATATACTTAGAGTGTCAAAAGTGGGTACAAATACCCAGTTTAAGTTTTATTTAAATCTTGTCTATATTTTTCCCGTAGCATTTGAAGTTCCTGCGCAACAGAAATTTGATAATGCTTCATTTCATAAATTATATGACTCAGCTCTTCTGAAATTTCTGGTATGGATCCAAAACCATCATAGGACGATAAGTTAATTTCATCTTCTTTGTCTTTTATTATCATCTCCGCCTTTCCAAGAGAAAACCTC
>JALWSL010000109.1 GCA_027080405.1 Planctomycetaceae bacterium | reverse complement strand
CTAGAATAGTGGAGCTGAACGCACTATTCACATTTGAAACATTATCATTGGCGAGCCATGGCAAACGAAGACTATTACAAGATACTCGGCGTAAGCAAAAACGCATCGGAAGATGAAATCAAGAAGTCCTACCGTAAGCTGGCCCGTGAATTTCATCCGGATCGTAAACCTGACGACAAGCAGGCTGCCGAAAAATTCAAGCAGATTCAGCAGGCATACGACGTTTTGGGCGATGCGGAAAAACGTAAAAAATACGATATGTACGGGGCCGGCTTTGAAAACATGGCAGGCGGTAATTACGGACATCCCGGAAGTGGCCCCATCGATCTGGAACAGATTTTTGGGGGAGCCGGTGGGGCAGGAGGAGTTGATTTCGGTGACCTGTTCGGCAGCGGTTTCGGCGGAGGACAACGTCGGGCTCGACCACGAAAAGGACGGGATATCCATTCGGAAATAACAATCCCTTTTCATCTGGCCGCAGAAGGGGGAAAGTACGAACTGTCGATCCACCGTGGCAGCGGACGGGAAACCCTCACAGCCACGATTCCCGAAGGGATCCATCAGGGAGCCACCATTCGTCTGGCCGGTCAGGGAGAACCGTCCGTGACCGGGGGCCCTCCCGGTGACCTGCTGGTCAAAGTGAAAATCGCACCGCACCCATATTTCAAACGGGACGGAGCCAACATTCTGCTGGAAGTCCCCATCACGGTGACCGAGGCGATCCTGGGAGCCAAAATTGACGTACCGACTCTCAGCGATGGTGAAGTGACAGTAACCGTCCCGCCGGGAACATCCAGCGGCGCGAAACTGAGACTGCGAGGCAAAGGAGTTCTCGACAAAAAAACGAAGCGCAGGGGAGACCAGCTCATCAACATCAAGGTAACGGTTCCCAAATCGCTTTCAGACGAAGCCAAAAAACTGGTTGAGCAACTGGCCGAACACATCGACGAAAATCCCAGAAAGAACCTCTGGCGTCTGTGAATGGGAGAGGCCGGGAAATTCACGCAGCCCGCATTGTGAACCGGCCCGACCTGGATCGAATCCGCGGGATTTGTGCTATTTCTTTACAATGCAGTAGAGATTATCACCGGTTCGCAGAACAAGTTTGCCACCAACAATTGCCGGGGTGGCCATACAAAGTTCTTTCGACGCCAATTTGTTCGTGTGCAACAGTTCGAATTGGGGACCGGCCTTGATGACGAATGTTTCCCCAAATTCATTCAGGCAAAATATCTTCCCGTTTGATGCCCAAGGCGATGCCGTGAAAGACTTTCCTTCCGGGATGCGTTTTTTTCCGTAAACCGGTTTTCCAGTCAGGGCATCGTAAGAAGTCAAGAAACCACGATCCAACAGGACATAAAGTTGCCCCCGATAGGCGAGTGAGCAGGGGTTGTACGGAGCCGCCTTCTTTTGGCACCACACGATAAATTGATTCGACGTTTCATCCGGCTGGAGAGAGATATCACCCGATGCACCGGGGCGAATGGCGAAAACCGGTTTTTTAGGATCGAGCACATAGCCCGATGTCACATACAACAACCCGTTGGCAGCAAACGGTGTGGCAATGGTAATGCTTGATGAGCCACCAAATTCGTAAAGCAGTTTCCCGTCGGTATCGTATGATCTGTTTTTCCCGCTCCCCGGCACAATAATTTCCGTTCTTAACCGATTTTTCCAGACAAAAGGTGTGGCCCAATTGCTTTTTTCGTCGCGGGTCACTTTCCACAACTGCCTGCCGGTCTGCTTGTCGAACGCAGCCAGATAGGAAGAATCCTCGTTATCGCTGACGAAGATCAGTTTTTCTTGATGCAGAATCGGCGACGAGGCCGTTCCCCAATCGTACCGTGTTTTACAGGCAGGCAGTGACTTCGACCAGACAGGTTTTCCGTCAATTGTCAGACAGTACAGCCCGACATCACCAAAAAGCACATAAACGCGTTTTCCGTCTGTCACGGGAGTTTCAGATGCGTAGCTGTTTTTAATGTGACGAGGAGTCCGGGGGATTCCGCGGTACAATGTCCGCTGCCAAAGTTCCTTGCCGTCATTCAAACCGAAAC
>JALWSL010000108.1 GCA_027080405.1 Planctomycetaceae bacterium | reverse complement strand
ACTGCGTGAAGATAAACAGTGGGCGGTGACGGGACTGGAACTGGGAGATACTCTCAAACGGAGCCGCAAGCAGGATCAACTGAAATTCGGCGTACTTTATAGTGCGCTGACCGACATGGGATACCAGGCGATGGCGTTGGGACCATCGGAATTGAAACTGCAGGTTGATTACCTTTTCTCGCTCGTTTCCAACTCGGTTGATCCCAAGACGAAACTTCCCTTTGTCTCCGCCAACGTCGTTTTTTACAACACTCCCGATATCGGTTCGCCCGCCCATTATCGTGTCATTGAGGTCGGTGGAACCAAAATCGGGGTAACAGCCATTCTCGGAAAAAAATACGGTTCACAAATTTTCCCGGAAGGGAACAATTCCGCCAGTGATTTACTCAAGGTGGAAGACCCGATCGAATCGCTCAAACCTGCGGTCGAGGAACTGAAGAAAGCAGACTGCGAGTTGCTGGTGCTGCTTTCCCACTCCACAAAAGAGGAAACCGGGGAAATCCTCGACGCGTTCCCTGACTTCGACATCTGCCTGACTGCGGGCGGGCCGGAAGACCCTTCGGGAGTTCCCGAGACTCAGGGAAAGACGCTTGTTCTGGAAGCGGGGCGCAAGGGAAAATATGCGGGTGTACTGGGCTACTTTCCGGAAAACGCCAAACAAAAGTTCCGGTATGAGTTGGTCGACCTGGACAAAAAGCGTTTTCGACGAACTCCCAAAATGGAAGACCACATGGCGTTCTATCAGGATTTGTTGCGGGAACAGCAAATTGTAGAAAACGAACCGACTGTCCCGCATCCTTCGGGATACAAATTTGTAGGAACCGAAAAATGTGGTCTTTGTCACACCAAAGCAGCCGCAAAGTTCAAGGAAACAAAACATGCCCACGCCACAAGAACACTGGTTCATGGGCCGGAAAACTACAGCGAAACGAAGTGGATTTCGCGCCTGCACGATCCTGAATGCCTTTGCTGCCACACGGTGGGCTGGGAACCGAGAGAAGTTTTTCGGTATGAATCGGGCTTTGTGAATAAAACAGAAACGCCCCATCTGGTTGGTCAGGGGTGTGAAAACTGTCACGGGCCGGGTAGCCATCATGTCGAAATGGAAGGCAAATTCATGCAAACCCGAAAAAGTACCGATGATATTGTTCAAGCGAGAAAGGAAATGAAGCTGGACGCTGCTACGGCAGAAAAGCAGGTCTGCAGAAAATGTCACGATTTCGAAAACAGCCCCAAATTCGACTTCGCAAAGTACTGGGAAAAAATTGTTCACCGAGGGAAAGATTAATTTCATCATGATGTCCCCTCCCAGTGAACTCCGCGCCCACCTGAAGCAGCAGGCTCTTGAGTTGAAGTGGAAAGATGATGCCGTAGCCGTTTTCGTTCCGTTTCGGCTCCTTCGGGGCAGTTGCCCTTGTGCTGCGTGTGTGAATGAAATGACAGGGCAACGGACCTATTTTCCCGATGACACCCCTGAAGACGTTCACCCCCAAAAAATGGAGCTTGTCGGCAACTACGCGGTAAAAATCACCTGGAGCGATGGACACAACACCGGCCTGTTTACCTGGGAATATCTTCGGGAAATCTACGCTCAGCTTGCCCAGGCTTCTTGACCATCCCACTCGCCTTTTGGAGACTCATGCGGGATTAAGTTGAAGGCTATTTATGCAATTCGAAGTTGAAGTAAAATACAAACTGGATGATGTCGATCGATTCCGCAGAATACTTCAGGAAAATCGGGCCGAATTCGTCGGTACGCTCGAACAGGAAGATATTTATCTGAGCCATCCCTGCCGCGATTTTGGCGAAACAGATGAAGCGTTTCGGATTCGCCGCATTGGATCGGAAAACCGCCTCACTTACAAAGGGCCACTTGTCGACCAGGAAACAAAGACCCGCCAGGAAATTGAACTGATCTTTGGAACCGGACAGGATTCCGTCCTCCAAATGCAATCCCTGCTGGAGAAACTTGGCTTTCAGACTGTCCAACCGGTTCACAAGGTCCGTCACACATACCGTTTCCTTTTTGAAGGAAAAGAGTATGAAATAGTCCTTGATAATGTTGAAAACCTGGGCTGGTATGTCGAACTGGAATGCTGTGTGAACGCGGCGGAACAGGAAGCAACCCGCAACAGGATTTTGCAGTTGGCGCAACAATTCGGTTTGGGGCCGGATGTTGAACGGCGTTCCTATTTACGTCTGCTGCTGGAACAGAGTCAGTAGAACAGAATCGGTGGAAAAATATATCATTCAGGAGGCGACAAATATCCATCCGACGGATACAATAGCAGCAGTCGCGATGAGTGATCCGGAATCATCAGGGGATCACGCAGTTGCTGACACGCAGTCAGAATCGCGCAGTTATGGGCCAGATTGCCTGTCTGGCTGATGCGCTCTGGGCGTAATGAAATCGATGTTCCCAACAATTCACTGGCAATGAACAATGAAACAGTGTTCGGTCTGTTCCAAACCTGCAGTTTATCATGTAACCGCCTTGAAAGAAGGCAATGTGAGTGAGTTGCATTTCTGCGAACAACACTTTCATGACTACATGAGCAAGCCGAACTCCCCCTCACCGGAAGAGAGTCTGGCGGAAGTTTTTCTGCCGGAATCGAATGTTGAAGAGGAGCTTGCAGCAGAGGATGAGGTTCGCTGCCCCAACTGCGGCATATCCTATCGGGAGTTTCGCGAAGGGGGGCGGCTTGGCTGCTCCCACGACTATGTCGTGTTCCGGGATCGCCTGATCCCGTTACTGGAGAACATCCACAACGATACCGTGCATCGCGGCAAATACCCGAAACGGGCCCCGTTGGATAGCAAAAACCAATACCGCCTGATTCAATTGCGCAAAGAATTGACCGCTGCGGTTGAATCGGAAAAATATGAAGAGGCGGCTGCGCTGCGCGATCAAATCCAGTCGATTGAAGCTGAACTTGAAAAAGCGAATGAGTAAGCCACACAGAGGCGGTAAGGATTAATACTTTCCCGCTCTGCGTTCTTTGGCGGGGAGTATCTCCAGGCATGTTGTCCACCAACCGGTGCGAATCGTTTCGATAAATTCTTCGGGAATATTCTCCGCTTCCATCTCCCGGGCCAATTTTTCGTAATCGTACCGGACGGGAATAAACTCGACTGAGACACTGCTGTTCCCCTGTGTCTTTTCTTCTTCCTCCACGCTCAACACGGTGTACCAGACATTGGTTGTTCCGTCATTTTCCGGTCGTCCAAGAACCCCCACATTGATGAAGTGACGGTCGTTCTCCAATCTGCGGTGCCAGTGCAAGCCGGTGTGTGTGCCCAAGATGATATCTGCGTCCTGCTCGTCGGCCAGACGTTCCAAAAATGCGGTACTGGTGGTCGATTCCCAAAGAAATTCGTTTGTTTTTCTGGGGGAACCGTGGCAAAGAAGTACTGATCTATTCTGCCAGGTAAATCGGATTTCTGCAGGAAGCTGTTTCATCCAGTGTCGGTACTCCGGCGAGGTGTTTTCAAGTGTGTAAGCATAACTGAGCGAGGCAAAATGGTTATCCCTGGGATCGGTATAACCGCATTGGCAATCTTCCAAAGCATGGCCGATGCTATGATCGTAATTTCCTTGAACTGTCTGAATCCCATTTTCAATCAACAACGGAAAGACGCGATCGGGGTGTGGTCCAAACGCTCCCAGATCACCCAGGCAGTAGATCTGCGATATGTCGCGACCATGTGCATCGGCGATCGCTGCCTCCAAGGCCAGATAGTTGTTGTATATCCCCCCAAAAAAGGCGATTTTACCATTCATCATGCGGCGAACTTTCAGGCTTCAACTTTTTTCGATGAGGGATTGGCGCAAATGGAACCGTACTGATAACAGGTATAACACGCTCCTTCGAGAAGCGGGAAATCGACCAGAGATTCCTTCAACGTCTCTCCCATCTGGGCGGATTCCGATTCTATCAAAATTGGACAGACAGCAACGCCACGATCCGTCACAACGCGACTGTGGTTGCACAACAGCTGACTGACATCAAATCCCTCCATCATTTCAGGTGTGATGCGTTCCAGTGGGGTGTAGCCCTCTGTCCGCTTCTCTTCCCCGCCCATTTTCAAACGGGGCAAAACTTTCAGCCGGGGACGGTGGTACCCATGTTCTTTCAAAACAGCACGGAATGAATCGAGAATCGCGTCTTCTTCGTTTTCCTCCCATGTGCGCGTGATCGTGATGATCGGAAGAAAACCATATTCACAGAGCATTGCAACACCATTGATTGCCCGCTGAAAAGTCCGTTCTCCACGAATCGGATCATTCATCTCGGGTGTCGGACCATCAATTGAAACACGAAACTCGAGACTGTACCGTGAATTCTGTTCCGCTGTTTGAAGACGCTTCAACCAGTCCGCTTTGAGAACCGTACCGTTGGTTAATACGGTAACCGGCCCCACTTTCAGAACCTGTTCAATCATCGGGACCAGTTCCCGATTGAGAAAAGGTTCACCACCCGTGAAATAATACTCCTTCACTCCCAGTTCGACAGATTCCTTCAGCATCCGCATAACACGCTCATACGACAGATAGCCGAATGTATCGTTCACAGGACTGCAACTGATGAAGCAGTGTTCGCATTTCAAATTACAAAGTGTTCCTGAAACCTGAAACCAGAGTTCATCCAGCGAAGCCATTGGTACTGTCGGTTGTAACAACATGTTCCCTATTCGTTTTATTCATACCATGGATGGAGAGGATTGGTGTGCCGCAGAGAGTTCACGGAAAACTTTGCCGACATGTTCATAGCCGGTCTGCATGAGAAACTGTGTGTTCCGACCGTAACTTTTGGAACCGAGGATATAGTATCCGGGTTCGGGATTCTGAAAGGTATCCGCTTCGCAGGCTGGAACCGAAAGACAATCAGTTCCCTGTTGTCCCAGTAAAAAAGCGGCCAGTTTGATCGGCCCTGAAGTTGCATAACACTCGTGAATCTGTAACTCATCGTGCAGGCTTCGATCGGGACGATACCCCACCTGGGCGATAATCTGTCCGACTTCTACCTGTTCTGTCCGAATTGATTGCGAATCCGGTTTCTCCAGCGATCTCAAAGTGGCAACGATATGCGTGCCGTCCTGATGAAGCTGAAGATGCTCCACAACGTAGCCTCGATGCCAGCGGATCGCCCTGCCCTGCCCTGTTGCCAGTCGGTTGGCTTGCCTGGCAAGTTCATCACGTTCCGGCAGTGGATCATGTCTCACACGACTAATCGGCCCCTGCGAGTCGCAACGGCGTGTTGCCCAATGAATTATTGTGCCCGGCGATTGATCGGCGATCTTGGCCAATTTGCAAATCGTGGTGGCCGCAGAATAACCGGAACCGACAACGAGTGTACTTGTTCCCCAATATTTCCTTGCAGACTCCCCCTTTAAATCGGGAAGGGAATACTCAATTCGTTCTTGAGCAGAACGCTCTCCCGGACAGGGAATTCCTCCCGTTCCGAGCCAATTATGATTCGGATAGACTCCGGTGCAATCGAAAACGAGATCAGCCGTATCAACCGATTCCCGGCCGTTCTGTTCTATCAACAGTCGAAATTTTGAGCGCCGCAAATCCCGACATCCAATCGCTTCCCCTTTCAGTAAATCTCCACGGGAAATCGCGCGAATACAACAGTGATCATGAATGGTGATACGCTTTCGCAAAGCAGTGGCCAACGGTTCGAGATACACCTTCACGAATTCCCGCCCCGTCAAAAGCGCATCGTTGGAAGGAAGCGCTGTATTTGATTCTGCTAATAGTCGAGTCCCCTTCGGAGAAACATTCATCCCAAACGGTGTAAATAGTCGGACATGTCCCCATTGTCGAAGATTGTGGGCAACCTCTCCCTTTTCATAAAGCGAGACCTTAAAACCTGCTTCACTCGCCTGAACAGCAGCCTCCAGCCCGATCGGACCGGCTCCAACAATGACGACATGTTTTCGATGCACTTCACATTCCTATACGAACAGACGAGGGACGCGACCATGATCATAGCAGGATAAAAAAAGAAGTGACATCTTTTCAGTGATCTATTTCACCCTCAGCAATATTTTTGTCACTGCGAGTGCGTCAAGCCATTTAGACACGCTGCTTTGCTGGCCGCATCCCGCCGGGTTCAGTACGGGAGTCAGGCCAGTCCTTCATATATCAGGACAGCCATTCGTCCAGATGCTCGGCAACGAAATCATCATCGGCAAGAAAGGGGTAGGATTGGTAGAGGCGATCGATCTCTTCCTTCTGCCCGGGGCTGAGTTGCTCATCGGGGTTCAGGCACCAGGTTCCTGCCATGAGCCCCTGTCTTCTAAGAACCTCGTGAACGCCGGGAATGACGCCCCTAAAACTGTTGGCTGCATCAAAAATGGCAGCGTTGCAATCAGTCACTTCGATATTACGACTCAATAATTCCGGAGAAATCGGCCTCTGTTTTTCTGCTACGAGACGACACTGCTGGAACAGCTCGACGGCCCGTTTTGTCCAGACTGCCCAATGCCCGAGCAGACCGCCGACGAATCGGCGTTCCACCAACTTGCCACCACGCATAAAACGATAGGATGTGAGCAAATCAAGAACGATATTGTCATCGTTCCCCGTGTACATTGCGATATCGTCCCGACCAGATTCTGCAACGGCCCGCATGACATCAATCGTGCGATACCGATTGAACGCCGCAACCTTGATGGCGACAACTTCGGGAATTTCGACAAATCGTCCCCAGAAATGGTAGGAGAGCTCACGCCCCCCACAGGCCGGTTGCAGATAAAAGCCAACCAACGGAATAATCCGGGCCACTTCGGTGCAATGGATAATCAGTTCCTGCTCGTCCGCTTCCTGCAGTGCGGCGAGTGAAAGTAACCCGGCATGAAACCCGTGTCGAACCAGAATTTCCGCTTCTGCAACCGCCTGTTTCGTACATCCGGTAATCCCCCCGATACGTATCAGCGGTTCTTTGCGATTCTGATCGGCACTGTCCATTTCTTCCCTGGCAATTTCCAGCACGGGTTCGAATAGACCAATGCGGGGATCCCGAATTTCAAATTGGGTTGTGTGAACCCCAACCGCCAAACCACCTGCACCAGCTGCGATATAGTAACGGCTTAACGCCCGCTGTCTGGGCTCGTCCAACTTTCGGTTTTCATCCAACGCAAGTGGGTGAGCCGGGATAACCATACCACGATCAAGCAGCTTACGATGCAGGGGAGACATTTTTGAGTTTGACATTGTTGAAAAATCCCACACTCCTTACCCTGTCGGTTTGAACTGCATACTCGACTGATGTTGCCAAAAAACAACACATTTTCGCATTTTACTCAAACATTATAATCGGTCGAAAGAAACGCAAAATGTATGAATACGCCTGTCAGATGCTGAGGCCTGTACTAGCTGGTATAATTTTCTGATATGCTGAAACCGGAACTTGCTCGAGAGTAAGAAATCCATGGCGAGCCACGTTGTCAAGTATAGAATAAATGTTCGTGAAAGGAACGGAAGATGGCTGATGAATCAAAGACACCGGAAGCAGAAACTCCCCAGGCGGGGGAACAACAGCAAATCCGAGTGGAAATCGACGATTCCGGTGTCGAAGCGATCTACGCAAACATGTGCCGGGTTTCCAGCACGCCGGAAGAAGTGATTCTCGATTTGGCGTTGAATCCGAATCCGGTAGGAACGCCACCTGAAAAAATTCGCATTTCACAACGTGTCATCCTGAATCACTTTACAGCCAAGAGGCTGGTTTCACTGCTTGCCTCGGCTGTCCAACGACACGAAGCGACTTTCGGTGTATTGGAAACAGATGTGCGTAAGCGGGTGAAAACACAATCCGAAAATTGAATAATCCGCAGTAGAGATAGGTAGAAATATGAAGTGGCCAGCAAATTATGCTGACGGGAACAGGTTCCAGTCTGCAAGTTGGCCACGGGTTCCTTTGTCCACTGCCAGCCCATGCGAGAAATCATGGAAACGCAACTGTTGGAAGGACAGGATACCGCTGTGAAGATCCCGAATGGAGATCCTCACTCAAGACGGGTCGCATTGGGAGAACGTATCCTGCGTTTGTCCGCTGCGATGCAGGATTTTAGCGATGAAGAGCTGGCCCGGAACATCCGCAAATTGCGATATCAGGTTCAAAATGGAGGTTCATTCATTTCGGTACGAGATGAAGCGTTCGCGCTGGCCTGTACTTCGATCCGCAGGACACACGGCTTCGACCTGCACCACGTGCAGATTCTGGGAGCCGCCACAATGGGGAAACACGCGATAGCGGAAATGCAAACCGGCGAAGGAAAAACACTCACCGCCGTACTCCCTGCCGTCCTGTATGCGCTAGCCGGTAAAGGCGTGCAT
>JALWSL010000107.1 GCA_027080405.1 Planctomycetaceae bacterium | reverse complement strand
GAACACGGAAACGCTGAAGGTGTCAAGCGAAGCCAAGGCGGGACCGGGCTCAACATTCTCCAGACCTTCCCTCTGTTCACATTCCCTGACTTCGCTATACGAAGCTTTGCCATCTTCGCCGTGGCAGGCAAAACAGACCGCAGGCACACAGATCCCTATTGAAAATAGGGAGAGCAAAACAAGTAATCTTATTTGCTGCTCGACCCGCATGCGTCACCCGCAAGTAAACTGAGACCTTTATCAACTGTGATCAACAACAGCGATCAACGCGGTCAAATGGAAAACCGGAGCCAATTTAACATTTAACCACCCTATCTGCAAGTTAAATTTATCGGCAAGTTAAATCGTTTAATCGCTACTCCTGTGCAGGGGCTTGAGAACTGGTTTGTTGGCAGCATGGATTGGCAAGCGCAAGGAAATCATCCAACCTCATCACAACCTATGCTACTGACGTTAAAAGTTTTCAAACGGTGCGAAAACTTTTGAAAATCTTGTTTTGGCTACGGCGGTCAGAACAGACCAGCCGTGCTGGGTATTACCCCTTACGAAATTGCCCCTCACGATAAAAAGACTCGCCTGACAAGTTTCGCCTGCCAAAACAGAGAAATATACAGGCGAACTGAACTGTTTCGTACCGGTTCGTACTGGCGATGACTTTCACTCCCGCGTCTGATTGATTATTCTCCGCTGCGTGCGAAGTGTTTTATCCCGGGGCGGAACCGTAAGGTTTCCTTCCGTTCACAAATTTTCTGTTCACCACGTACTCTATCTGGAGTTTCTCATGTCGACCGGCAATCCTTTCGGTGTCGAAAAGTCTCTTTCTACTTCTGCGGGCGAGTTTCGTTATTTCAGCCTGCCTGACCTGGCTCTGCCGGGGGCAAACGAAGTTTCGTCGCTGCCCTATTCGATTCGCGTGCTGCTCGAATCGTGCGTCCGCAATTACGATGACTTTATCGTTTCGAAAGAAGACGTCGAAAATGTCGCCGGTTGGGATGCGAAGAATGTCAAGAATGTGGAAATCCCGTTCAATCCCGGTCGTGTTGTCTTGCAGGACTTTACCGGAGTTCCCGCTGTCGTCGATCTGGCGGCTCTGCGATCGGCCATGGTTCGCATGGGGGGAGACGCAAAGAAAATCAATCCGCTCGTTCGGTGTGATCTCGTGATTGATCATTCAGTACAGGTTGACGAATTTGCAACGCGATTGGCACTTGAACATAACGTCGATATCGAATTTGAACGAAACCTGGAACGATATCAATTTTTGCGTTGGGGGCAGCAGGCGTTCGACAATTTCAGCGTCGTGCCCCCCGCAACCGGGATTGTGCATCAGGTCAATCTGGAATATCTCGCCAAAGGCGTCCTCAATAAAGATGGGGTTGTTTATCCCGATTCGTTAGTCGGAACGGATTCCCACACCACAATGATCAACGGACTCGGTGTTCTCGGCTGGGGCGTCGGCGGGATTGAAGCCGAGGCGGTTATGCTTGGCCAACCGATCTACATGTTGATGCCTGAAGTGGTCGGCCTCAAGCTGACAGGCGAAGTGCCAGAAGGAACAACTGCGACCGACCTCGTATTGACCGTCACGCAGATGCTGCGGGAACACGGTGTGGTTGGCAAGTTTGTCGAATTTTTTGGCCCCGGACTGGAACATATGTCGTTACCGGATCGCGCCACACTGGCGAACATGGCCCCTGAATACGGCGCAACGTGTGGCTTCTTCCCGGTCGATGTCGAAACATTACGATACCTCGAACGAACCGGGCGGACCGCAGCCGAGGTGGAGTTGGTCGAAACGTACTACAAGGCTCAAGGCCTGTTCCACGACAGCAACTCGCCTGAACCACGATTCACTTCTGTTGTTGAACTCGACATGACCACGGTCCAACCTTCGATGGCAGGGCCGAAACGTCCGCAGGATCGCATCTTGTTGAAAGACATGCAGCCGACCTGGAAAAAGGCGTTAAAGGAAACGTTCAACCGCACCGGGCCGAGTCCGCAGGTTGAAGTGAAACTGAACGGCGATAATCCGACGATTACCGATGGGGCGGTCGCCATCG
>JALWSL010000106.1 GCA_027080405.1 Planctomycetaceae bacterium | reverse complement strand
CGATGGTAGAGCGGACGGACAGCAGCATCTTGCCACGGTGAGAACGGGATCCGGCGATCCCCGCAATGGTCTTTCCGGTTGCGCTTTTGACGTTGCGGGGGATGTTTTCTTCAGTTTTGGCGAGAACATGGGAGCCCCGGCTACACTGACGGGCGGTCCCGGTGCGATTTACGATATCTCCGGTTCAAATTCATTGGCCGATCCCGCCTTGCCTGCCGATGCGATTGAGCTTCCTGCAAATGATGGGGCCGGGGGGATATTTTTCTGTGAACAGAACGGTGCGAATCTCCAACGTTTTGCGACCGGTTTCTGGAATCCGTTTCATCTTTGCTTCAATACTTACGGCCGCATGTTTCTGGGGGACAATGATCCCGGCAACAGGCCGCCCTGTCGGTTTTTGACAATTGTTGAAGGTGGCGATTACGGTTATCGCAGGCACACGCTGGAGCCATTCATTGCAGTAAATGGTGAGGTACCGGGGACTTTGCCGATGACTTCTTCCACAGGCGAATCGCCAACCGGCATTATCGCCTACGAATCGAACAATTTGCCCGCTGAATATCGAGGTGATCTGCTTGTCACGACCTGGGGAGAGCACCGGATTGACCGCTACCATCTGATCCCTGCGGGTGCCTCGTTTCACACGGAGTCTCAGGTAGTGGTCGCGGGAGGCGAAAACTTCCGTCCGGCTGGAATTGCTATCGCTCCGGATGGTTCGCTGTTTGTGGGTGACTGGGCTGATCGCTCCTATCCGTTGCATGGTAAGGGACGGGTTTGGCATATCAAATCGAAAAAGAAACCGCCAGCAGCGCCTGATACAATCCACAGTTCAGATCGAATAAAACGAGAGCGGGCAGCCCGTCGATTGATGAATCAGGGAGAACCGGGAATTGCCACGTTACAAAAAGCGTTAAGAAGTGACCACGATCCACGTACCCGTTCGCTTGCCTTGGCCGCTTTAATTGCCGCCGAGGCAATGACATCGCAGTTGAGTGAAATTGCTTTGCACGACTCACAGGAGGCAATTCGCGAACAGGCCGCCCGGGCCATCCCTTCACATCTGATCGATCTGGAAAAAATTGTCCGCAGCGATCGCTCCCAGGCAGTGCAGGCTGCCGCATTAAGACGAATATCCAATCCACGAGCAGAAACGATACTGCTGGAAAGGTTGACCAGTCCCGATCCTTTCATGCAACAGGCCGCTCGCAAGGGGTTGGGGCAATCGGTGACAACGAGCCGGCTCATCGAACTTCTGAATGATGGATTTCCCGGGGTCAGGCTTGCAGTCATTTTATTGCTGCGAGACAGTCATCACGCTCAAAACCTTTCCTGCAAAAGCCGTGATCAGGTAATTGAGGCCGCTTTAAGCGATCAGGACGAGCAAGTTCGCTTTGCCGTTTTACAGTGGATCGGGCGTGACGAACTCCAGCAGTTTCATGACAGTGTTGTCAGGCAGATGGCCCGCGGAGCAACCACTCCTGAACTGTTCAAGGCATACCTTGCCTGTCTGGCGCAACTCGATGGTGTGATGCAATACTGGACCAAAGGGGCTTCGGGCGACTGGTGGCTGGGCAAGGCGGATTCGTCTCGCTATGCCGCTCCACTTTTGGATTCGCCAGATGCCTCTCCTCAGGTCATCCGGCAAATCCTGCGGTTCCTTCCTCCGGGGCACAAATTGCTGAATTGGGATCGCCTCAATCGTCTGTTACAACATTCTGACCCTGGTGTTCAGGCAGACGCCATTGACAGGCTGGCAGAACTTGAATCTGAAGCAGCAAGAAAGCGGTTAATCCTGATCGCCAGCGATTTGAAACGAAACGATAATGTTCGGGCGGAAGCGATTGCAAAACTCGATCCTGCCCGGCAAGAGGATAAGACGACTCTGTTTCAATTGATCGGTGACAGACAAAAAGTAATTCGTGAGGAAGCCTTGCGCAGTTTGCGTGGCTCTCAATTGAATGAGAGGGAAATAGACAGGTTGAAAAAACTTGCGTCGACTGATCACTCGACGGCCGATCTGGTCGGTCAGATTCTCTCGCCAGGGCAACCTTCAAACCGTCCGGCCGATAGTCAATTGCAGAAATGGCTTGAACTTCTTCAAGGGCCAGCAGATCCGCTCGCTGGAGAACGGGTTTTCTTTCATCCGAAGGGGCCGGGTTGTGCCCGTTGTCATCGCATTGACGGAAAAGGAACCGCCATCGGCCCCAGTCTGGTTCGGGTGAATGGCAGGATTTCACTCACGCGAAAACGACTCGTTGAAGCGATCCTGCAACCAGGTCTGGAAGTCGATCCCGGTTATATGCCTTTGATGATCGTGACAAGCAACGGAAAGGTAGCCTCGGGAATTTACCATAAACATAATGGGAAAATCCGGCAGATTTACGATTCCCAGGGAAAAATTCTTACCTTCAAGGTTGATGAGATCGAAGAAATGATTCCACAAAAAACGTCAATCATGCCCGACGGTTTATCCAAATCGATGACACTGCAGGAATTTCGCGATTTGATCGCATATCTGCTTGGAAGCAAGAAGACGTTGTCCCGGAAAAGCACCGGGGCTTGACCGAACCAGCGTGGCTATTATTATCTGGTATCATCTGGACAGTGCAGAATTTTATAGACAACATCACATGACAGCACCAGATCGCAATCCGGTATGTGATCTGATTTATTAACAGGAAGAATAAAATGCGAAATGTTTCTCTTGCGTTATTGCTGGCCGTCGCCTTTTTAACAAACGGGTTGCCCGTTTGTGCGGCTGAACTGAAACTGGAAAAAATCGAAGGAGCCGGGAAACCATTCAATGTGGTCTTTATTCTTTCGGATGATCATCGTTACGACGTGATGGGTTTTCTGGGGCATCCCTGGATTGAAACGCCCGCCATGGACGCAATCGCTAAACAGGGTGTCTACTTCAAAAACGCGATTGTGACCACGTCACTCTGTTCGCCAAGCCGAGCTTCGATTCTGACCGGACAGTATATGCACAATCATGGAGTGGTCGACAACAATGTGCTCACTCCCGAAGGGACAATTTTCTTCCCGCAGTATCTACAGGCAGTTGGTTACCAAACGGCTTTTTTCGGCAAGTGGCACATGGGAGGCCATTCCGATGCCCCTCGCCCGGGGTTTGATAAATGGGTCTCGTTCCGTGGACAGGGGCATTATTACCCGCCGAAACATCTGAAAAGATGGTCGCTGAATGTCGATGGCAAAAAGGTTCCACAAAAAGGGTACATTACCGATGAACTGACCGATTACGCCATTAATTGGTTGAACGACAGCGTCAAAGAAAGTGGCAAACCGTTCTTCATGTATCTTTCACACAAGGGAGTACATGGCATGTTCTACCCGGCCGAACGGCACGCCGGTCGCTACAAGGATAAAAAAATGCCCGTGCCGAAAACGATGGCCAACACGCCGGAGAACTACAAAGATAAACCGATGTGGCTGAAAAATCAGCGTAACAGTTGGCACGGTGTCGATTTCGCCTATCACCAGGATACCAATATCGAAGAACATTATCGTTTATACTGCGAAGCGCTGTTGAGTGTCGATGATTCAATTGCCCGGGTTCGTCAATGGCTTGAGGATAACGGCATGGCTGAAAATACCATGGTGCTTTATATGGGCGATAACGGTTTTCAGTGGGGCGAACATGGCTTGATTGATAAACGAACCGCTTACGATGCTTCGATTCGCGTACCACTTGTCGGGGTCTGTCCCAAATTGTGGAAGCCGGGAACTGTCGTCGAGCAGGTCGTTGCCGGGATCGATATCGGCCCGACTGTTCTGGAAGCAGCCGGGTTGAAGACACCTCCGCAGATGGATGGACGAAGTTTTTTACAACTGGCAGCCGGAAAGATGAAACCTTCCGAGTGGAGAAAAAATATTCTGTACGAATATTATTGGGAATACAATTTCCCGCAAACGCCGACGACGTTCGCATTGCGAACACCACGCTACAAATTCATTCAATATCACGGCATCTGGGATATCGACGAATTGTACGACATGGAAAAGGATCTAAACGAGGAACATAACCTGATCTTCCATCCGGAATATCAAAAGCTGATCAAAAAAATGCGGGCCGATCTACATAAAATTCTGACAGAATCGAAAGCGAATCGTGTTCCCTTCAGTCACAAGCGGGGCATGGGCCAGAACCTGCGATTGAAAAGTGGCTCCAAACCAGCCACCTTCCCGCCGCAGTTGATGCGAAACAAGAATGGACGCGAATAAACAGGCAGCAGCCGAGTGCCTTTGTCTCAAAAGAAAGGGATACGTCTGCCCCGAAAGAACAACTGCAATCATGTTTTTCGTGTATTACGACTATGTAAGCGGCACATAACCTCAACCATGTTACCGGTGACAAAGTCCCATTCTTTTCGGTTGCCGTCAACGTCGAGCAAAACCTGAACAACATTACTTCATAAATGCTCCATTGAGAAATTCGATACCGGATAGAAGAGCACCTTCGTTTGCAAACATTGCCATTTTCCCGAAATGGACTTGACAATTTTTCATCGCCAGCACATAATTGGCTAATCATGCAAATAGGCAATTGTCGACAAGTGAAATAGTCATGAGTACAAAAACGGAACAACTTCGATATGAGAAACGGGCTTCCATTTTGAAAGCCCTGGCACATCCTTCCCGGTTAAAACTGGTAGATAAACTGAGCGAGGCGGACGAAGTTTGTGTCTGTGATTTGACGGAGGTTATCGGTAGTGATATGTCGACGGTTTCCCGCCATCTGTCCCAGTTGAAAAATGCGGGCATTGTGGAAAGTGAAAAACGAGGACAAATGGTGTTTTATCGCCTACGTGTCAAGTGCCTCAAAAGTTTGTTCAGTTGTATTGAATCTGTTGTGAAGTGCGATGTCAATCAGAATATGAAGGTGCTTTCGTAGTGGATCGCGATTGAGCCTTTTTTTAAGGGGATAGTTGCACATTAAGCCAAATAAGCAAGGTTGAGAAAATGAAACGAGAATGGGGAATACTGGCTGCTTTTGTGGGCGTGTTTCTTTTCGCTTACTTCGTCCCGTTTGCCACGCCTCGGTTTGATGCAGGAGCAGACCCGTTGGGCGTCAAGATGAGTCGTGCTGTGATAGAAGCTTTTTTGTTGCTGCAGTGGTATGCCCGTAATCATACACTTGCCTGTGTGGTGCCTGCACTGTTTATTGCGGGGGCAATTACCACTTTTCTTTCCAAAGAAGCGGTGCTGAAGCATCTTGGTCCTCAATCGAACCCCGTCGAATCGTATTCTGTTGCCTCTGTTTCCGGGACAGTTCTTGCCGTCTGTTCCTGTAGTGTGCTGCCGATGTTTGCCGGGATCTATCGTATCGGGGCGGGACTTGGTCCAGCCGCCTGCTTTCTTTATGCGGGACCGGCGATCAATGTTCTCGCCATTTTTTTGACGGCTCGTGTCCTCGGTTTTGAACTGGGAGTGGCTCGCGTGATTGGGGCGATCGTCTTTGGCATTATTATCGGGTTATTGATGGCGTTATTTTTTCGTCGAAGTGAGCAGCAGCGGCATCAAACGGCTTTGGCACTCCCCGAGGATACATCCCCCAAACGAGCTTTGTGGAAAAACGGTGCTTTGCTGGCAACCATGCTTGCCTTTTTAATTTTCAGCGATTGGTTTAATCCGGGGGATAAAAATATTCGATTGTCAGACGGAACGGAGTTTGCCGCCACTTTACAATATGAAACAGAGACAAATTACGATCTGAGACTGAAACAGCCCGTTTTAGGACATGAAGCATCGGAGGTGATACGGCTGCCCAAAACAGATGTGGCCTCGATTGAAGATGTCGATACCTGGGTGACCCGCATTCATCATTATCGCTGGTATCTGGCAGGCGCGATGGGAGCCCTTGTTGTTTTGATGAGTCTGGCGTGGATTGATCTCAATGAATTCAAGCAATGGATGGGCAATACGTGGGAATTTTCAAAGCTGCTTGTTCCCCTGCTATTTGGTGGCGTGTTTGTCGTTGGATTTCTTGGGGCACTTATCCCGGAAAAACAGGTAGCGAGTCTGGTGGGGGATAACAGTTTTCTATCGAACTTGATTGCTTCAGTTGTCGGTTGTTTATTTTATTTTGCCACGCTGACAGAAGTGCCGATTCTCGAAGCGTTGATAAAAAATGGAATGGCCCGGGGACCAGCTTTGGCCTTGTTGCTGGCCGGCCCGGCCTTATCCTTGCCGAGTATTCTCGTGATACGCAGTATTATCGGCAACAAAAAAACAGCCGTATTTGTCGGGTTGGTCATCGTTATGGCAACCGCAGCGGGGATGATCTTCGGAACGTACTTTCCGGGAGATCCCCTTTTGAAAACCACGGCTGATTCTGTTGTGCAGCACCTTACCCCTTAAAGAAAAGAAGAAGGAGACCCAGATTATGTTGACTATTCAAGTGTTGGGAACCGGATGTAAAAAATGTGTTTCTCTTCAGGAAAATGCCGAGACCGCCCTGAAAGAATTAGGGATTGAAGCAGATGTCCAGAAAATCGAAGACATCAACAAAATAATTGAATTCGGCGTGATGACAACTCCTGCACTGGCGATCAACGGAGAAGTAAAGCTCGTCGGCAGGGTCGCATCGCCACAGGAAATTATGAACGTTATCCCTCATTGAATGAATTAACCACGATTGGAACAGGAGTCATCTGATGAACGCCAGGAATATTCTTGCTGTTGTTTTGCTTCTTTTTGTTGCCACGACACTTGTTGTGATCGCAGGACGAAAGCAACCAACAAACGCACCGCCGGAACAATCTGCAACAAACAATACTGCTGCAACGCAAGTCCCTGAAGACGGACTGATTGCCTACTATTTTCATGGTGATTTCCGCTGTCCAACCTGCCGGAAAATCGAAGCGTATGCTCACGATGCCATTCAAGAAGGTTTTGCAGATGAATTGAAAGCCGGTGAAATTACTTGGCAGGTTCTCAATTATGAAGCGCCTGCCAATGCTCAATTTGTCGAAGAATTTGAAATTGCATCGCCTACCGTTGTACTCGTTCAGAAAAAGACTGGAAAAACGGTGGCATCACGTAATCTGACACGTGTCTGGGAGTTGGTCGGAGATCAGGAAAAGTTTTCCCAATATATTCAAGAGCAAGTCGAAGAAATGCTCGCAATGAATAAGTGAAGCAGGCAAAATGAATGAATTCACCCTGGCGGCTTTTTCTGCGGTTTGGTTGGGCTTACTGACCTCGATAAGCCCGTGCCCGTTGGCAACAAATATCGCTGCAATCAGCTACATTGCTCGGCGAGTAGAAAGTACACGAGCCGTTCTGCTGGCAGGAATGCTTTACACAACAGGACGGATGATCGCCTATCTGGTACTGGCGTTTATCCTCATCAACACGGCTCTTTCAATCCCGCAAGTTTCCCTGTTTCTTCAAGAGTACATGCACCTTTTGTTGGGGCCGTTGCTGATTGTCGTTGGTGTTTTCCTTGTCGGCTTGATTGAAATTAACCTGGCAGGAGCCGGAGTTTCTGAAAAGATGAAAACCAGAATCGATTCACTGGGAGTCTGGGGCTCGCTGGTTTTGGGGGTTCTGTTTGCATTGGCGTTTTGCCCCACCTCGGCAGCTCTGTTTTTTGGAAATGTGATGACATCAATTAATGCAGGTTCCCCCATTCTGCTGCCCCTGCTTTATGGAATTGGTACGGCGCTACCAGTCATACTGTTTGCGCTGCTGATCGCATTAGGTTCTCAAGCGATCGGCAAGGCGTTTAACTCTGTGGGCAAAATTGAATGGTGGGCAAGAATGGCCACAGGCTGGGTTTTTATTCTTGTTGGAATCTACTTTTCACTCAAACACGTTTTTGGCATTTTTTGAACAAGACATCTTTCCGCAGTCATTTCTTGTTGGCAAAGACTCACTCCCGGTTCTGGAAAGGGCTACATTGCAAGTATTGATTGGGCTGTGAGACGGGAATCGGAGCACAACTGCCTTTTCCCAATGTGCCATATTAACAAGGGTAAATTCATTGACGCGATATCGTGTGTTATTCCTGCCTGTGCATTCTGGATGGCAAGTCATCCTTACTGATCCGGTTAGCTTTTGCTTCCTTTCAATTTAGCTTCAAGTTAACTTTATTTTGGTAAGAAGGTCGCGACGGAATTGGTGCTGCGTATTGAACAGTCGCAGGAATGTCAGTAGTACAATACTGACTGTTCCAATGGAAGTCGCCGAGGCAATCAGGAACATGATCACAATCTGATATTTGACGGCTTCGATCGGGTTCATGCCTGAAATAAGCTGTCCGGTCATCATTCCGGGTAAACTGACCACCCCGACAACCATCATCGAATTGATAATCGGTATCATTCCTGTCCGGACTGCGTCCTGAACCGGACTTTG
>JALWSL010000105.1 GCA_027080405.1 Planctomycetaceae bacterium | reverse complement strand
GTTTGAAGGCCCTCCCGGTTTGGGGAAAACAACTCTGGCGACGGTTTTGCATAAAGAACTGGACAGTGACTTCCAAATCACTTCCGCTCCAACTCTTCGGGCTCCCAAAGATCTGCTGCCCTACTTGACACGTGCCAGCGAACGCTCGATCCTGTTTATCGACGAAATTCACCGTTTACCTCCTGCGGTGGAAGAATTCATTTATCCGGCAATGGAAGATTTTCGTGTTGATATCGCCGTCGGAGAGGGAATCAATGCCCGCACACTCAATATGACACTGAAGCCGTTTACGATTGTCGGTGCAACCACACGCAGTGGAATGCTGACGGCTCCTCTGCGTGATCGATTCATCAATCGGGCTCATTTTGATTTTTATGAAATTGAAGAACTGGCGTTTCTGTTACGCCGGAACGCATGCAAACTGAAAACAGAGCTTTCGGAAGAGGCATCGATAGAAATCGCCCTGCGCAGTCGGGGAACTCCGCGTAAGGCGAATAATCTGTTGCGCTGGACGAGAGATTTCTCACAGGTGCAGCATAAGGTCGATACCATTACCGAATCGATCGCCCGGGAAGCGCTGGCGATGATCGAAATCGATCACATCGGCCTGGAAGAAATGGATAGGCGTTATCTGCAGACAATTATGACAGTCTACTCGGGCGGCCCGGCCGGCTTGGAAGCGATCGGCCATAGCATGAATGTTCCCCCTGATACGCTACAGGACGAAGTCGAACCGTTTCTGCTTCGCCGGGGCTTCATCCAAAGAACGCCGCGCGGCCGCATGGTCACCACAGCAGCCTGGCAGCACCTGAAAATGCTCCCGCCCGAAAACGGTTCCCATAACTTGTAAAGCTGGACAGCTCTGCGAAAAGGGATCCAGGTCTTTCAGAATCCGAGGACATCGTTCATGCTGTAAACGTCCGGCCCCTGTGTGACCAGATAACGGGCGGCATTGAGCGCTCCAAAGGCATAACTGTCCCGAGTGTGTCCACGAACGTGAATTTCGAGAGTTTCTCCCATCATGCCGAAAACAATCGTGTGTTCACCAACATTATCGCCGGTGCGCAATGCGTGATACCCGATTTCCGTCTGTTTTCGCTGCCCAATCAGACCATGACGGCCGTGCACATGATCGGTCTGTCCCATCTGTTCTGCAACGATCTCTCCAAATCGCAAAGCCGTCCCACTTGGTGCATCTTCCTTGAAGCGGTGATGCCTCTCGATGATCTCAACATCGACCCCATCGCTGAGCCCTTTCAGAACGCGGGCAGCATCCTGAACCAGTTTCATGGCCAGATTGACAGCAGTGCTTGTATTCGGAGCAACGACCAGTGGTGCCGTCTGCCCAGCTGACAAGACAATCTGTTTTTGTTCTTCAGTCAACCCTGTTGTTGCGACGACAAGTGGGATGGATCGTTCACCGCATATTTTCGAAATCTCAACACAGGCATCAGGAACGGAATAATCGATCATGACATCGATCCGTTGGGTCAACTCGCTACAGATCGGAACGCCGATTTCTCCAACGCCAGCCAACTCACCGGCATCGCGCCCCAACAGGGGAGAAGCGGGAGAGTCGATCGCCTGGACAACTTCAAACCCGGCATCGGCGCAAGCCAGCGCGACGATTCGCCGCCCCATCCGGCCAGCCGCTCCGTTGACACCCAATTTCAACACATCGTTCATGATATTCGAGATTTCCAAATGAAATGAATAAAGAGAGACCAACCATCACGAAAGCAGCAGAACGGACAACCGACAACCGTCCTGTGCCGATTATTGCTGTCTGCTGTTTGATTTCAACTGCAGCTCGAGACCATTTTTTTTGGCCAAAGATTTTATTTCAGCCCTCATTTCTCGCAATGAGATTGGCTGGGGGCAAATGCTGATTATATTCGCCCCTCCGTCTGGAACGTGAAGATCAGAACTTTCAGCGTTCACCACGGCGAGCACCGGTACTTCCTGCTGAACGGCCGATGCCAACAATTGGTTGTATCCCTGCAGGGCTTCCCTGTCCGTATTCATTGCCATTAATAATAAAAGAGAAGGCGGATCATTTTGGACCCGCAC
>JALWSL010000104.1 GCA_027080405.1 Planctomycetaceae bacterium | reverse complement strand
TGTGTGGCCGGTTGTGCGTCGGTGGCGCTGGCTCGCATGTCGAGAGTCAGGCGCGAACTTGCCGGGGCTTCTGCGGGGAGCTTCAGCGGCTTGTTGCGATCGTGGGTCGCGGGGTATCGCTTGTCATTGAGCCATAACCCGGTGAGAACAGCCCCGCGAGAAGTGAATTCGGCTGTGATGAAATGTTTTGAGTCGGGCTTTCCATCGCCGAGCTTGACCGTTCTGCGCGGGAACTCGGGAAGTTTCAACTCACCTGAGTCATCCGCATCCGCTTTGCCCTGTTTGATCTCAGCAGGTTTCTCCGTTGCTTCCGTCTTCTCTTTTTGGGTCACGTCTTCCAGGGATTTCCCGGTCTGCGGTTGGGATTTTCCGTTTTTGTCCTCTTTTTTGAGTTCCACTTTCTGCTTCGGAATTGGCTTTCCGAAATCAGGGTAGAAAAACTTGATCCCCAGATTCAGCCACAGAAACATGGCCGTGAAGGAGAACAATAAAAACAGGAACATTCGTTTTTGCTGGTCCATCGAAATGGTATCTCGCTTGCCTTGCGGGCAGTTCAGTAGTTGAAAGATATGCGATTATTCTATTCGCATGACACGGGGAGTCTTGAAGAACGAGCGAGCTCCAGAGAGGCTTGGGCACCGGCTCGCCCCCACAGAAAAAGAAAGCAAAAAAATTAACGCCCTTCTTTGATGCGATCTCCCAGAAAGTTGTCCAGTTCCGGAATATTGTATATTTTCTCGGCCGTTTTGTCGAAATCGTAGTCCACCCGTTTGAAGTGGACGATATTGTCGTCCAGGACAACGTAGGAAGCCCGATTGTCGCCATCGCGTGGCTGGCCGACCGAGCCGACATTGATCAGGGTTTTTTCATCACCCAATTCATATCGGTAGTCGATCTCCTCGGGAAGGAGCTTGTTCAGACTTTCGGTGAACACGCACGGGATGTGGGTGTGACCCTGAAAGCAGTAATTCCCCACCAAGCTGAAAATGCGCTCCATCTTGCGCTGGTTGAAGACATCTTCCGGAAAGACGTATTCATTCAGGGGATTGCGGGCAGAGCCGTGGACAAACATCAGTTTATCTTCTCGGCGGATGCGGGGAAGTTCCCCCAGAAATTCCCAGCGGCGTTCATTTTTTGCCGAGTTGCCTGTTTCGAGTTGCTTTCTCGTCCAGAAAATGGCTCGTTCCGCTCCGGCGTTGAATCCTTCCGGATCGAACAAGGTTGCCTGGTCGTGATTTCCAAGAATGGTGATTTCAGCGTTGTCGATCACCAGATCAATACATTCCCGCGGATTGGGGCCGTAACCGATGACATCACCCAGACAGTAGATCTTTTCGATCCCCTGAGACCGAATATCCTCCAGGACCGCCTCCAGGGCTTCCAGGTTTCCATGGATGTCGCTGATAATGGCTCTCAAGGGATTGTTCCTGTTACCTGAGGAAATTGCAGAGATCGCTCTCTTTCATTTCATGAATGGCGTGTGGCTCAAATTCGTGCCCGAAACGGTTATTTTCCGGTTCAAGGGACGCCGTTTCCGACCACTGGCTAAGATGACCCACTGGCCAACATAACAAAGTAAACAGTGCAGTTTATCCAGACCATTTCCTTCTGGTCAACGATCTTGCACAAGAATACCGCAATCAGGCGGAATTTCCTCGCCCACGGCCTCGATTTGCTTCCGGCGAACCCGTTTTCCGCCTGTGACGCATGCAATCGGCTTGATTGATCAGTTGACGATAACCGTCTTGGCACCCGGTTGCCCGGTCAGTTTGTTTTCGGCTCATTCAAAGTGGAATTCCGCAATAACGGCACTGTGATCGGACGCTTTGGACCAGATGGTGTGGCAATCTTCGAATCGAACCTGTTGATTCCCCCAGATTTGATCCAGCACCAAAACTGGCAGAATCCACGGCCAGGTGGGGGAATATCCCCGGCCTGCCACTTCGAACGCATTGACAGCCTGTTGGTGAACGGGCTGAAAGAGAGGTGATTCGCTGGGAGTATTGAAATCGCCGGCGACAAGGACCGGGCGGTTTTGGCGGGCTTTGAGCAAGCCGGCCAGCATGCGAAT
>JALWSL010000103.1:294-2073 GCA_027080405.1 Planctomycetaceae bacterium | reverse complement strand
AGATTGGTACTGAAACGGGCTGTTTATTATGGGGAATATTGTCTCGCTCGTTGATAACAAAAAGTGTGTGGCGGGCCAAACCAGGTTCCAGACGGACAAAAAAATGATTCGATTTAACAACAGTTGTGGCAAAAAGTGAACATGAGGATCAATGTCGATCGTAGAAACGGAAGGGATCAAGAGCGGAGGATTCAGGAAACGAACGGTGTGTACCAAGAGCGGTTCAACAAGAAAACTCCCCGACGGCTTCCGCAGAAGTATCGGGGAGTTCGCTTCGGAACGTAAGCTGGTGCTGCCGGTAATGACGGATGCGTCATCCTGTCGGATCGTTCAAATCTCAGTTTCGGAGAACCGTGCACCTCGATCCTGAAAATGATGCTTCCTGCTATCTTGGGAACCGATTGCGATCAGCTACTGGCAAGATTGCATTGCTTTGACCGGTTCGATTCGATCGCTTCGCTTCAGTTTTCACCATAGAAGCGTGTCTGCTCTTCAAAGGTAAGTGGTTCCGAAGAGGCATCGGAAGTCATGCGGGCACGGAATCGAAGATTTCCTTCGATGCTGCCAATGACGTGTACGCGGTAAGTGAATGTTTCCCCAGCCTTCACCGAAGCGAGTGGCTGGAAGAGAATCAGATTTCCATCGGTCACGTGCCTGCTTGGTCCACTGGCGGAAACATACTTCACACCGGCGGGAAGTTCGCAGGAGAGTCCCACATTTTTCGCTTCAGCCGATCCGTCGTTGGTTAAACGAATTTCATAAGCGGTTTCGGTGCCGACTTCGACAGGGTCATCCAAATCCGCAATATCGATAACCAATGAGGCAGAACCTTCCACCCGTGTGAGCAGTTGGGAATCGGTTGTGGAACCATGTTCGGAAGTCGCCCGAATGTAATGGATGAATTCGCCAATTTTGACCGCTTTCAGTTTGACTTTCATCTCGGCCGATTTGTTCGCATCGAGTCTGCCGACGAACCAGCTCAGGATTCGTGTTGGGGCATCGTAGGTGGCTCCCTTGTCAGCTGAAATGAATTCGAAACCGGCAGGAATTTTATGCATCAGGCGAACATTGCTGGTGCCAATTGTTCCGTCATTTTTTACTTTGACAGTGTAGGTAGCCACTCGGCCCTTATAGCGGAGTGAAGGTCCGTCAATTTCAGCTTGCAGGCTCGGTGCGATCACGTTGACCGAAGCTTCAGATGTTTGCAGCAGGTTGCCATCAGCTGTTGCACTGACTTGAACCGTTTGCACACCTCCGCCGATTGCCACAAGTGCCAGACGAATCGTACGGGATTCATTGGGGTTCAATGAACCGACATCCATAACAAGTCTCTCGCCGCGCGGATGTTCCAGACCGACGGGAATGAGAGCTTCCAGACGGACATTTTTTGCGATCCCGTTGCCGGGGTTGGATATCGTCACCGATTGGGAGGCGGGTTCACCGACCATCACTTTGGAGGGGCCTTCCATTTTCAATGCGAGCATTGGTTCACGGACGACAAATTCAGCTTGCGTTGCTCCGGTAAAATGCACCTGAGCGGTCGCAGCAAGCGGGCCTCGTCGGGAAGGAATGAGTTTGACCGCAATTCGCTTTGTCTGTCCCTGTTCAAGTTTCCCGACATTCCAGGAGAGTTTCTCTATGGCTGATTCCGGCTTCGGGGAAGCATCGATCAGTCGAACGGTCGGAGGGAAATTCGCTTCGACAGTGACACCGTAAACGGTGCTTTTGCCAACATTGGAAACGACCAGTTCGCACTCACTTTCCTGACCAACATTGATT
>JALWSL010000103.1:0-284 GCA_027080405.1 Planctomycetaceae bacterium | reverse complement strand
CGGTGGTTGCATTTGCAGCGTCGGCTGTGCAGCCGCGGTACGATCAATTTTCAAACCGTCTTTCGGGAGGACAGGATAAGTGGAGACAGGTGGCTGGGGCAGTTTTGTGGTGGCAGGAACCGCTTTCTGTTGGCTGCTCCGTGCATTACGGGCCCACTCGGGAAGAGCGGAACTTTGTGCGGGAGACTGCTTCGGTTTGCTACTGGCGGAAACGGGGACGATTGAATTCCCGGTACGCGTGCCCGGCGTGCTTTGATAGCCCGCGTTCATCACGGTCCCGCTGG
>JALWSL010000102.1 GCA_027080405.1 Planctomycetaceae bacterium | reverse complement strand
CCAAGTCAAAAGCGAAACCGGAAAGACCATTGTGGGGATAGTCGGATTCCGTTTTCAACGTGGCAAGATGCTGCTGTTTGTCCGCTCTACCATCGTTGTCGGTATCACGAAGGCGAAAAATGGAACTCCGCGTTGCCACATAAACCCAGCCGTTAAAAGGATGGGCTGCGACATTCATGGTGTAGGTTGTCCCCTCAAAAAAGGTCTCAACCCGATCTGCCCTGCCATCGCCGGTGGTATCTTCCAATAATCGAATGCGGTCTTTTTCTGGCCCGTCGTAATCGTCTGGTCGAAAATGCGTTTGAGATTCAACCACAAGTACCCGTCCCCGAGAATCAACCGTCAGACCGGTCACAGTCACAATGTCCGGCTCGGCTGCGAATAGCTCAACTGTCAGACGATCATCAAGAGATTTCGGGACTTCGATCTGCCCGTGACCTTCTGCCAACAGTAACCCTGTTGTGCACAAAACCGTTAAAGGAACAGCCCAGCAGGCGATCATATTTTTGAAGCAAAGCATACCCGCTCTCTCAATCAGTTGATAACAATGGACTCGAACGATGACTGTCGCTACGATCTCGGCGTACAAGCCTGACGACGATAGCCCGATTCCGTTTTGATAGCATCTCACCGTAATAATGGTAAACTGTCACCCTCCCCTTTTCAATTGGCGTCATATAAAACATAAAACAGGTGGACGCGATGTATGATTCATTTCAAACCGAATTACAACAACAACTCGATGGCATCCGTGAAGCCGGCCTGTACAAGGCAGAGCGGATTATTGAATCGCCGCAGGATGCGCACATCGAAGTGGAGATTCCCGGCGGTTCTGCTGAAAAAGGCGTGTTGAACCTATGTGCCAATAATTACCTGGGGTTGGCAGAACATCCCGAAGTGATCCAGGCGGCCCATGAAGGGTTGGATCGCTGGGGCTACGGACTTTCTTCGGTGCGGTTTATTTGTGGTACGCAAGCAATACATAAAGAACTGGAAAAAGAGCTGTCCGCGTTCCTCGGCACCGAGGAGACCATTCTCTACACATCCTGTTTCGATGCCAACGGCGGTTTGTTCGAGACATTATTGACGGCAGAGGATGCGGTCATTTCAGACGAATTGAATCATGCCAGTATTATTGACGGTATCCGGCTGTGCAAAGCGAAACGCTTTCGATATCGCAATAATTGCATAGAAGATTTGGAAGCCAAATTGCAGGAGGCAGCATCAGCGCGTTATCGCCTGATCGCCACGGATGGCGTCTTTTCCATGGACGGCACAATCGCCAATCTTCCCGGCATCTGCGAACTGGCGGAAAAATATGATGCGCTGGTCATGGTGGATGATTCCCATTCGGTTGGCTTCATGGGAGCCAAAGGGCGAGGCACGCACGAATATCATCATGTGATTGATAAAATCGATATCCTCACCGGCACACTGGGCAAAGCGCTTGGCGGTGCCAGTGGCGGCTACACGTCCGGTAAAAAGGAGATTATCGAATTGCTTCGGCAGCGTTCGCGTCCCTATCTGTTTTCCAATTCGGTCGCTCCGCCCATTGTTGCCGCTTCAATCAAGGCGATTCAACTGCTTCGCGACTCCACCGACTTGAGAGACCGTCTGGAAGAGAACAGCCGATTTTTCCGGGAACAGATCGAAAAAGTCGGTTTCAATGTCGTACCGGGCGAACACCCGATTGTGCCGATCATGCTGGGCGATGCGGCTTTGGCATCGAAAATGGCTGACGCTCTTCTGGATAAAGGGGTGTATGTGATCGGCTTTTCGTATCCGGTGGTGCCGAAGGGAAAAGCACGCATCCGCACACAAATTTCTGCAGCTCATTCCCGAAAAGACCTCGAATTCGCAATTGAAAAATTCGCGGAAGTCAAACAGGAACTTGGAATTTAGCGATGCGGTAGAACGAAAAAGTTTACATGAACCTTGTAGCTCTCATTCCTTGTAACTCTCATTCCAGGTCAAGCGGGAATTCTGCTGCCAGCAATGCCGGATGCTCTCTCAATCCCAGATAAGCCGAGGAGACAACAACGAGCAGGTATTCTCCTGTCTGCTCGGGCAAACTGTAATCTCCCTCAAATGAGCAATATCGCTGGGACTCGCTATTACGAGGATCTAGAGCCTGCATTTTTCCTCCGAAAAACTGAGGACGATGAATCATCCAGCCCAAGTCGTTCGACGCTCGGGTAACGACACTGATTCCACCATCCATTTTCACCTGTTGCGGCAAGTCACTTTGGCCAAATATTTTTCCTTCTACATGTACCGTATCTCCTGCCGAAAGGGTGATCAGTTTGCTTTCAACACGCCTGCCATTGATTTTTAGCTCGACTTTTGAATAAATGGATCGCGGAATTGGCATGGGAACTTCAGGTCGCCCCGACAAAGGCTCTGCATTATCGAAGGGCAATGGATAGAATTTTCCACTTTGAGCGACTTCCCTTGGAAGATGCGCCATTGAATCATATACGTGAGGAGGTTGCCCTGTTCCGGGCAGAGCAATCCAATAGAGCAGCACTACCAAAAGAATAATGACCATTGCCATCAACCTTTTACGATCTCGCCAGTCAAGTCGCATTGCTCATTATTCCTCACCGATTAACGATATCGTTGCCATTAATCGTACCTAAATTCCACCACACGCTACGGTCAATGTTTTCGCTACTGAAGCGCACCGATCCGTCGGCCATCAAAACATTGAGGCCTTCTGCATGTGCACCAACCGCTGGGCGAATCTGTATTGGATAAGGCGAAAAGTAACAGATTGGTGAGTTGGGAGGTAACAAATGGTTATAGCCTCCACCAGATGTTATCGATGCTGAACTTTGTCCTCTTTGCCACAAACCTGATTTTGCACCAAGAAGACACTGTTCGCTAAATGATTCCAACTCCTTGCGCGTAAGCTTGTGTCGGATATCGGGAGAGGTCGTCATATTCAAAAAAGGAATCCAGTTATTGCTAACCATCTCAGACATATACGCAGTTTGAGATAAGCCATCCGAAACCTTGGCCGGAGTGACTATTTCAAAGCGAAATCCGTGTACTGGCCCCAACCCCGGAGGAATTCCGCCATTGATTGCATAGCTGGTTACATCGACTCCCTCCCTGGTGATTGGATCATCCGGACAAAGATAGACAGCTACCATCGAAGTTCCGCTATCCTCTACACTAGTCGCAACAGAATTTTCAAGTCGCTGATACAGAGCCTCCTGATCAATGAAGGGAAGCAATGTGTATAAGCAACCTTTTGAAACATGAATAGCCCCCGGGAACTGGTGATAAATATCAAGATAGTGATGGACCGCCAAGCCAATCTGCTTCAAGTTGGACGCACACTTCACTCTGCGAGACGCCGCGCGAGATTGCTGAATCGCAGGTAACAATAACGCAAACAGAAGACCGATAATGCCCAGCGACACCACCAATTCTGTGAGGGTAAATCCACGGCGGCAAGTGCGAATTTTCGGCCCGGGGATGAACCATTTCATAACGACACTCCTAGATAGCCCGAATCCAGTCTAATCACAAGCCAAGTCGTTCAGACAACACATGTAGTTAAGCAACTCTTGCCATCAGGGAATTGTCCAGGTATTGGTGTCGCTTAAAGTAGTAAAATTCATACTGTCCATGATTTCAACAACTACCTTATATTGTCCAGGGGTAATATACTTGCGTTCTTCGGGTGGACCGTTCTTGCTTATATCCGGAGAAACCAATGTCAAATCTGGTCCAGTGCTCCACGTTTCATCGGCGTGAGTTGCGGTAACTTTAATTGGCCCCATAGGCGAGACATTGGACCATGAGCCATTCTTCCATTTATACAAAGCCCCGCTGACAGTACTTCCATTGGTAGCACCAGTTGCAGTCCCCGACACCTCTTTAATGTCCCAGACTGCCCCTGCACCAGAATCAGGCACTTCGATAGTAACATCTGTGAATGCTGCCATGAGCAATGGGGTTAATGCAAGCAAAAAAATACAGGGAGCTTTGTCGCAAATGATCTCATTTCATCTCCTTCGACTTGTCGAAAATTAGGGATATGCCAACTTGTGCCCTTTTGACCACAGGGTTCTATTGTCCCCCACCCGTTAGAATTATCAAGTGCAAATACCACTTTTTTGGGCAGGACGTATATCAAATGTGTGCAAACGCTGAAACTTGCATCGCCAGAAAAAGAAATGGGGATCGACGGTTCAGCTTGAATCTTGTGATGACGAAACTGGCTGAGACGTCGTGTACGCAGATGTCACTCACTTTTTTTGGTGATGAATTTGGAGGAAGCGCTGCGGCGTTTCCGTCTGCACGCAACAGTGTTCCCGGCGCGCTGGCCTGTTCTGACCACCGTATCCAAAATGAGATTTTCAATAGTTCTCGCACCGTTCGCAAACTTTTGACGTTAGTAGCACAAGAACCGAGCGTGATTACCGGTTTTGCCTTGCTGAAATGCCTCTGATCTTGGTAGCGTAATGGCGGAAGGGGTAGCACCATCAACAATTCCATTAACAATTCCTCGTGGACATAAAAGTAATGTATATTCGCCTGGCCTCGCGTCTGTTTTTCAATACTGATAAACGGATCCTGTGGAAGTTGTTCTACAACATGGGAATCAAGGGAGCAATTTCGGTTCAGAAGCACAAATGGCGAATGAAACGCGGTGAATACTTCCCCCCTTTCCTTTATGTTTCCGTCATCAACAGTTGCAATCTCCGCTGTCAAGGGTGCTGGGTTGATGTCTCGCACAAGCAGCAGCGAATCGAACCGGAAGCCTTTCACCGATTGGTGAATGAATCGAAAGCAGAGGGAAATGTTTTTTTCGGCATCGTCGGTGGTGAGCCGTTCATGCACAGTGAACTGCTTGATATGCTGGCAGAACATCCTGACTGTTACTTCCAGATTTTCACCAACGGACACTTCATCACGGAAGAAATTGCCGGGCGAATGCGCAAGCTTGGTAACATCACACCGTTGATCAGTGTCGAAGGAAACGAGATCGTCAGCGATGAACGTCGGGGCAAAACAGGTGTCTACAACAAAACATTGAACGGTATCCAGAACTGCCTCAACCAGAAACTCTTCACCGGTGTATGCACCAGTTTGTGCCAAAGCAATATCAAAGATTTACTCAATGAAGCCTGGATCGATCGGCTCATTGAGATGGGGGTCGCCTACACCTGGTTTCACGTTTATCGCCCCATGGGGCCGCATGCCTCTCCTGAACTGGCTCTCTCGCCTGAACAGCAATTACTTGCCAGAAAATTCGTCGTTAATATGCGGGCAAAAAAGCCGATTATCATTGTCGATGCCTATTTCGACAGTCAGGGGCAGGCACTGTGCCCGGCTGTGACGGGAGTCACACATCACATCAACCCCTGGGGAGATATCGAACCCTGTCCGATCGTCCAGTTCAGTACCGATTCCATTCATGAACAAAATCGAACGATCAAGGAAAAAATCGACAACTCCGAATTCCTGAAAGGTTTTCGCGAATTGGCTGCCAACACCACCAGAGGCTGTATCGTCCTGGAACGGCCTGATCTATTGGCCGATCTCATTGAAAAACATCAGGCAAAAGATGTTACGGCTCGACAAACGGCAATGGCGGAACTGAAAGCAATGAGAGTTCGCCCCTCGCAATATAACCCCGCCGAACAGGTTCCAGAAAAGAGTTGGGCCGTGCGAATCGCCAAGAAATTCTTCTTCAGCGACTTCGGTGTGTATGACGGAAAAGATCATGGTGTTTCATCGGCTCCGGCGATTCTCGACAAGGAACCCCCACCCTCTGGTGATAACCTCTCGACCGACAGCGATTCGGTAACATCAAACAACCTGGTCGAACTGGAAATCAATCCTCATTAAGCTGGCTGGTTCCACACCATAACCCGGATTATTCACCATCAGAAGAACATAATATCAGAAGAACATAAAGATCGGGAGAACACTAGCGGCCAGAGATTGCAGGCGGCAACAGACCAAGCCGTCCGGTAATGGGCATGTCCGGTGCGACTGAATGCTTACCCGATCCGGGGGGCTGACGTGTTGCAAAAGTATGCGGAGCCGCAGGGCCACCGCTTTGAATAACCCGCCATAATCCTTCAAACCCGCCATTCTGCCAACTGCCCCCTTTTTTGCAAAACTGTGCTTGCCCTAACTGGATGGTAATTATTACAATCCCGGCGCAAAGGGGGAGGGGTAACGCGTTGCGGCTTCACTACATCGGACAAAAATGCATCAGGTGTGCGGAGCGGCAACGGGGCGGGTTGCGAAGTGCGACCTCTGTCCAGGCACCGAAAAGGTGGGAATACCATTTCTGACTACCTGTTCCCTTGGCACGTAGCTATTTCCCGTTTTTCACCTGCCGAAAGGAATCGTGCAGTGCAGTATTATTACTATCCGCCGGAATGGTTCAAAAAAACTACGGTTTCCCCCCTCACCGCCTGGGAGGATTATCGGGACTCGCTTCTGTACTGGGCGGAAGACTGGTGGGATAACTTTTTCGAGGACGAACTGCGTTCGGTCTGGAAGATTACCCTTTACGCAGGCAGTGCCGCCCTGATCCTGTTGATCATTCTTTTCTGGGAAACAAACAGTGCTCCCAAACGGGAGATGCTTGTTTCGTCAAGCGAAACAAGTACCGTCCAGGAAAAAGAAACGGATGCTCCGCTTTTGGAAGAAGCAACTGAATCCAAACCTCCTCGGAAACCTGTGAAATCATTCGATCCTTTCGCCAAATACGCTCCTGAACCGGAAGAGCCCCCATCCAGTATTCCTCCAGTCGAACCTTTTCCGGTTCCTCAGCGGGAACATGTCCCCTTCCCCACGAAGCCAGAGTTGGTAGCTCACACGGTTCATACCGACCTGCTCCCCGATTTCCAACATTCGGAACTGCAGGTCGTATCGAGGGCGAATAGCATTTTCATTCCCCCGCAAAAAAATCGCACTTCCCTTGCCGGTAAGTGGCATCGCTTCAGGCAAGCCGATCAACCCGAGTTGGCCCCTCGGGAGTATATCTCATGGTTTGAAACTCCAGCCGCACAACAAGCTGAACAATCCACTACGGTTGTCAGAGAGTCAACCCCGCTTGAATCTCTTGAGCAGAGTTCCGCAGTGATTGTGATGAAGAAAATGCCTAAAAATGTAACGGCTGGCTCGGAAGTGAATTATGAGCTGATCGTGAAAAACAGAAGCGAAACTGTCCAGAAAAACATCATCCTGGAGGAAGTTGTTGCAGACCACCACTGCGTAAACAATGTGATGCCAGCCGCCTGCGCTCACGAGGGAACGCTTCGGTGGGTAATCGATTTACTCGGCCCCCATGAACAGCGGCGATTCCAAATTACCTGTGTCGCTTCCCATGATAGCCCGGTACTGCAAACGGAAACTCGCCTGCAGCTCCAATATTCACTAGCCGCCAACACGGTTGTATTCGTCCCTGATGTTGTCGTTTCCTTGACCCTCCCCGTTTCTGTCGAGGAGGCCAGACAGTTTCCTGTTCTCATTAAAATATCCAATCGCAGTGATCGAATTTTTTCTGAATCCGATCTGAAAATCGATCTGCTTCAGGGTGTGCAGATTGACCAATCCAGACATTTGCAACGTCGAGTCAAAATCCCTGCGCCGGGAAAATCAGTGACTCTCCCAATAAAGCTGACGGCAGTAAAAGCGGGAACGGGCATCATCCAGGCAGAACTTGATCTGGAGGAAAGCCTGATGGTTCCGGTAACAGCCCGCACCACAATTCGCCCTGCGAAAAAAGCTGAAGAATCCCACTCGCGCGACGCACTGGTACAGAAGGTTTCTTCACAATTGGCCAGGAAAACAGATTCCGAGGGTTGGCAAGCTGTCCCCTGAATCAAAACAGACGCGGCCTGCCTGCAACTTCCCGGCAAAGGACTTCCAGGGCTAAAAACCCGGTCCGGATTTAGCTGGCTTCTGTCCCGGTGTGGCGGTCTTACCGGCAGCTCCGACCGGTTTCTCAGCGGAAACATTCAGTGTTTGCAGTGAAAACGGAATTCTATCCATCAGGTTCTCGCTAGCACTGACATTGCGGGGGAGAGCATATATCAGAACGACTTTCATGTCTCCATTGGCAAAAAGATAGACTTGGTACTCTCTCGGGAAATCCTGCTCCGTTCCCTGTTCGGTTGGTGGCACCAACGTGATGGTCGTAATTTCCTTTTTAGGGGCGAATCGTTCGTCTCTTTTGGCAGGAACAATTTCGGTGAACCACTTGTTGACACGGTTGGTTGCGGAGCCCCGCGATCGCTTGTCGATTTCAATATTCAGGGTTCTGGTCAGCATCTCCATCACATCATCATGAAATTTGATCGGACTGATTTGACCATCGTTTCCTTTTTTGGTTTTGTACGTTCTCCAGAATTCAGCATTGCTGAGTAAATAGAT
>JALWSL010000101.1 GCA_027080405.1 Planctomycetaceae bacterium | reverse complement strand
GTTGTAACCGGTGGCGTAATCGGGCAGTTTTGAAAGATCGGTCAACGCCTGGAACATCCAGCTCTGTCGGGAACCCTGACGCTGGTAAGAAATAGCCTGGGCGAACTGCAAATAAAACTGGCCGAGTTCCTGCGGCGTCGCCTTGCCATCCGGCTCTTTTTCAACCAGCGACATCGCTTCAACAAACAGTTGCAGAGAACGGACACGATCGCGTTCCAACGCATTGGCATATTGCCCACCCCGACGCCCTCGACGGTTTCCACGTTGAAATTCCCCTTCAACAATGTAGCCGTAATGCTGCAAATTCAAGTAGCTATTGGCCACCCCGGCAAGAACACGCCAACGGTTGGCCTGTTCTTCAATCACTTCTTCAAGAAACGCTTCCGCCTGATCGATATTCCCAAGCCGCTGCATACATTCCAGAGAACGGTTGACTGCATGAACGACTGCATCCGATTTCGCGCTTCGCTTCAACGCAATCTTCTGATAGAGAGCTTGAGCCTCTTTATAATTCCCCTGCTTGTGGAGTTTATCCGCTGTTGGCAGCAGCTTCCCGACCGGCTTTTCAGCACCAACCAGAATCGCCCCGATCAATAAAAGACCACTGACCCCAAAAACAACAGAAGATTTCCACATGGTTCAACACCCTGGTTCAATAGCTTGTATTTGTATGTTCAACACCTTGTATACAGATAGCCAGAATCTTGAGAGGTGATCTCGACAAGAATTCACGTGCCTAGCGAGGATATCAACCGGAAAAGAACCGGGAAAGACCAAGCTACCGCTGGGACGCAGGTGGTATCAAAAATGTTCCACGAAAATCAGCAAAAATTTTGATTGACCACCAACTGGCGAAAAACAGCCGATTCCAACGGAAAGCTCCCTCTTCAATCCGCATTGTTTGCATCATTGTTTGCATCCTGGATCGGTTGTTTCGTAGAATACAGGCACACATTTGACGAATACCGCAAATAGTCGACTGCGCAAAAAAGCTGAATCAGAAAGAAACAGGATGAATACTCCGTCTCGCAGAGAATTTATGACCCGGTGTGCTGTTGGTGGAGCTGCGATTGTTCAGGCGGGACTGCCGGGCATTGCTTGCGGGGCGAAGAAACCGGCAAGCAGTGATCAATCCGGAAAGGTTCAATATGGATTGGTCACCTACAACTGGGGTAAAGATTGGGATCTCCCCACACTGATTAAAAACTGTGAGACCGCAGAAGTGCCCGGAGTCGAACTGCGAACCACGCATCGGCATGGAGTCGAAAGAACATTGACCGCTGCTCAGCGACGCGATGTCAAAAAGCAATTTGCGGACAGCCCGGTCACGCTGGTCGGAATCGGCAGT
This sequence comes from Planctomycetaceae bacterium, assembly GCA_027080405.1. Lineage (GTDB taxonomy): Bacteria > Planctomycetota > Planctomycetia > Planctomycetales > Planctomycetaceae > Rubinisphaera. The sequence goes on along the minus strand of JALWSL010000101.1, from coordinate 733 downwards.
GATGAACGGTACGACAATCCGGATCCTGCAATTCTCAGGAAAGCGATTTTGGCTACGCATGATTTCATCAAGCTGAGCCACGATGTGGGGGGAACCGGCGTGAAAGTGAAGCCGAATTCGTTTCACAAAAATGTCCCACACGAAAAGACGATCGAACAAATCGGCAAAACGCTCAATCAATTGGGAAAATACGGTCTTGAATGGGGACAACAAATTCGCCTGGAGGTACACGGGCAGTGTGCGCCACTTCCCATCATGAAACAGATTCTGGATATCGCAGATCATCCCAATGTCGCGATCTGCTGGAATTGCAATCCGACCGACTTGCAGGGAAAAGGCCTGGAGTACAACTTCAATCTGGTGAAAGATCGCTTTGGCGCGACAGTCCACATTCACGATCTCATCAATTCCTCCTACCCTCACCAGCAATTCTTCAACCTGCTGGCAAAAGAGAACTACTCCGGTTGGTTGATGTTGGAGGAGGGAAAAGTCCCCAAAGATAATATTGTTGCCAAACTTGCCGAGCAGAAGAAGCTGTTTACCCAAATGTGGCAACAGGCCCGACAAGCCAGCTGAACAGAGCCCAGCTGAGCAGCACAGCGTCTGAGAAGGTGTTTTAAAAATCAGTTTTTGGTTCTTGCGAGGCGTTTTGACATCAACGCAATCATGGCAATGTAAGTCAACGCTTCGCTTGACTCGGTTGTTTTTTCGTAATCTTTGCTGTGTCGTCGAT
>JALWSL010000100.1 GCA_027080405.1 Planctomycetaceae bacterium | reverse complement strand
GGGACACACATGCTTTCTGATTTTCTGACAGACAACCCGGAATACCTGCGAATTTTTCAGACGATCGAAGAACAGGCCGCCAAAACCGACCTCGAAAACCGTTGGCCGGCCGAGCAGTTGTCTCTTTTGACCGATGCGGGCATTTCCGCTCTGGGAATTCCGGAAATCTACGGCGGTCGTGCTCCTGCAGATCGGGAAATGGATACAGTCTACCTGGATTGCACTTCGGCCTGCCTGACGACCTCTTTTGTCCTCTCTCAACGAAATGCTGCCATCCAAAGACTGGTAGCCTGTTCGAATGAATCACTGAAACAGTCGGTTCTTCCTGATCTTGCTTCCGGAAAAAAATTTGCGACCGTCGGAATTTCCCATCTGTCCAGTTCCGGTCAACATCTGGCCAAACCGATGGTAACGGCTCGTGAAACAGACCAGGGTTTCGTTCTGGACGGCATGGTTCCCTGGATTACCGGTGCCATTCACGCCGATCTGCTTGTGACCGGCGCGACCCTTGAGAATGGCAAACAGATTCTGCTGGCAATGCCAACTGATCTGGAAGGAGTTGAACTGGGTGAGCCTGTCAAGATGCTCTCATTGACAGCCTCTGCGACCGGGAACATGCACCTGAAAAATGTCTTCATTCCGCAGGAAAATCTGGTGGCCGGGCCTGCGGAAAATATCATGAAATCGGGAGGGAGAGGAACCGGCTCTCTAACAACGAGCCTGATCGCAACCGGTGTTTCCCGCCGGGCGATTCGCGCTCTTTCTCAGGAAGCCGAAAACCGCGCTGAACTTCAGGAAGAATACGGGCAACTGAACGCGGAATTGAACGAGTTGCTGAACGACCTCGATTCCGCCCAGTCGGATTTCTGCGAAGATGAAAAATTGACCCCGCAAAACCTGCGCACACGCTCGAATTCATTGGTGCTACGCGCCTCACAGGCTTATCTGACCGCCGCGAAGGGAAGAGGGTTCGTACATGGGCATCTGGCAGAAAGAACCGTGCGGGAATCGATGTTCTTTCTCGTTTGGTCCTGCCCGCAGATAGTCGCTCAAGCTGCGCTTCGAGAGTTTGCCTGCCAGCCTTCATGGGAATTGTGAAAAATCCCGTCCGGTCAAGAATCCCGTCCGGTTACCCTCAGCGCTACCTGCTGCCGATTCCGCTATGATCGAGAATCCAGGTTGCCAGAGCCGGAATATCACGACGGGGTAGAACAGGCAGGTCGGTTTCGAATTTGTCATCGGTAATCAGGGCTGAAAAATTCTCCCCTTGGGCGATCATCGGTTCGTTGGTATTTTCAGCCCGCCCGACCCCCAGTTTCATCGCTGTCGTCTGCGAATCCCCCTCCACCAAAACCAGATCGCACTGATCCATGAACGAATGCAACAGCGTAGACTGTTCTGCGGCTTGGTTTGCACTCGCATCATCCCCGTTTTTTTCCGGCGCGGGATTAGGCCAAAGGCGGGCGTTCATGGCGGGAGAGAGGATTCCGATAGCACAGGAACCGGCTTCGCGATGTCGAAAAGAGTCTTTTCCGGGCGTGTCCAATTCGTGGTGATGATGCGTATGCTTGATCGTCCCGACTCGATACCCCTGTTGCGTCAACCATTCTACCAGTTCGACAATCAGTGTTGTTTTTCCGCTATTTTTCCGACCGACAATATGTACCCGATTCATGCTCTATCCGCTTCATTCTATTTCAATGCAAACATCGCCTTTCGGCCCTGTCGAGTGGTTCCGAGACTTCGCCAGTTCTGATTGACTGTGGCAGATCAATGCCAAGGCGATTGGTGCCAGGATGTGTCTGGTCGCACGCACCAAAGCTCACCCATACGCCCCATTTCCGGACAGAATAACTTGCAGACAGAAAGACAGAACAGAGGATACGAAGGTAACCTCCTCCGGGTTACTCCGAAAACTTTCCTGCAAAGAACGCAGCGGAAACTCTCCTTGCCCGGTTCGCGTCTATTTCCACCACGCTTTTCTGACGGCTTTTGTTAACGGAGCCAGTTTTTTTTCCTGCTCGGCGACCAGCGCATCGAATTCATAAATTTCCTTCGCGTTTTGTCCCTGTTCATGTTTACGAAAAC
>JALWSL010000099.1:1387-2090 GCA_027080405.1 Planctomycetaceae bacterium | reverse complement strand
TCGATTGGAGTCACGGCGGAAAGATGGATTTGGGTGGTGCTCACCAAAACCGTTCAGCCTCCCTGCTGGAAAATCGGACTTCGCGAGTTAACAGAATTATCACGATCAAACTGGTCGGAACCAGGGCGAACCGAAACGCAAAGGGAGCAACGATTCGTCTTTTCTCCAAAAAGCAACCTCTTCAAACGATTCAATTCGCCGCTGACGGCGGATACTTGGCTTGTAACTCGAAATACATTCTCACCGCTATCGAAAATAATACAGGTCTGACCAGAGTTGAAGTGCAGTGGCCTGGTGGAAAAACAACAACCCATCAACTGATCGGTTCCCCAAAGTTGAATCAATCAGCCAGGGCATACTGGCTCTTAACTGAAAATGAAGGCACATCCCGGGTTCTAATGGAAGTTGACTGAGGCTGAACTCGCCTCGCAATCGCTCCCGCTCCCAATTGATAAAGAAATAACCTCTGCTTCATCACACACAAAAGCACAACTCTACCAAAATGAAATCGCGATCATACGGCAAGCGGGTGGCGTGTCTGTCCTGTTTACGACATCGGTTGCACGGCGGGATCGGGCCAGTTCGGCGGGAACGTGCGAAGGTGGACATCCTGTTGCGGAAAGGCGATTTCTATTCCGGCTTCCGCAAATTTTTGATTGATCGCCGTGTGCAGGCGATGAATGATTTCCAGGCGATTATCCAT
>JALWSL010000099.1:0-1377 GCA_027080405.1 Planctomycetaceae bacterium | reverse complement strand
ATCTTCCCCAGATAGGCACGCATGACAAAGTTCAGGGTACTGTCTCCGAATTCCTGGAACGTAACCAGTGTCGCAGGTTCGTCAAGAACCTCCGGTTCCTCTCTGGCGACTTCAAATAGCAGTTGGCGAACCTGCTCGGTATCGCTTCCGTAGGCAACACCAACCGGAATCACCAGGCGATTCAGGGTATCGCTGAGTGTCCAGTTCAACAGTCGCCCGGTGATGATTTCCTTGTTTGGAACGAGATATTCCTTTCTGTCCCAATCAGTAACGGTTGAGGCGCGGATGCGAATTTTTGTGACAATACCGGTGACATGATCGATCGTCACAACATCACCGATCCGGATGGGGCGTTCAAAGAGAATGATCAACCCCGAAATGAAATTGGCGAAAATATCCTGCAGGCCGAAACTCAAACCGAATGTCAACGCGGCAGCTAGCCATTGTATCTGTTCCCAACGGAAGCCAAGCAGGTTAAACACGTAGCTGACCCCGGCGATTGTCACCAGATAACCGATAACACTGGTGACTGCGTAGCGAATTGAAGCATCGAGACCGAAACGCTGCAGGATGGAGAAGTCGATCATGCCGGGCAGATTGCGGGACAGACTGACTGTCGCCATTCCGACGAACAAGGCGATGCCCAGGTCAATCAGTGTCACCGCTTTGCGCACCGTCTGAATGGTAATGGCCCCGTCCGCCCCTGACATTTCCTGTTGAATAATTTTCTGCCAGAGGGGAATCTGGTTGAAATACTCAATTGCCGGAAACGTATCGGCCCAGATCCACCAGAGTCCGACAAACAGCGGAAGATAGATGGAGAAGTTGATCAACCGAAACGCCTGCTGCTCGCGGATCTCTTCATTCGAGGCTTCCTCTTGCACCAGCAGTTGACGATGCGGATCCAGAGTCTCTGAACCGACCCGCAGTTTTCGACGCTGCTCCCTCAACAGATACAGACGAAACCATCGTTGGGCGATGCGGAACCAGCGAATCGCCAATGCCCAGAAAAACAGCAGGCAGACCAACAGTAAAATCGTCAACATGAACCGCCAGGCGAGTTGACTGGCCGTGTAGTAGTATCCGAACAGAGTCAGCCCGCCGACTGCCAGCGGAACCGCAACGCCGCCCCAGAACCACACGTATCGCAGTCGCTCCAGCCACCCGCCGGCGTGCGCTTTCAGGAATTCGCTGAAGATCCCCGTCGCCGGACGCAGCACGCGCTGCAGAAACACCGCCAGCAGCAGCGTGGCCGCAATGAAACATGATCGTTCCAGTACGTCGTTGCGGTGTTCGCTGTCGATGCTCTGCAGCACGGACACGACAAACACCAGCGGCAGTGTCGAGGGGATCAGCCAGGCCAGGTGTCGCCGCAGC
>JALWSL010000098.1 GCA_027080405.1 Planctomycetaceae bacterium | reverse complement strand
CGCCCAGGCTGCCGGGAAGGAAAAGAAAAAAGTTGAGAACCCGATCAACAAGATCATCAACGGGTTTCTGGGCCGAAAACGTGGCATGCCCCGTGGAAAGAAAAGGGCTGGTGATGCCGGTACAGACGGCACAGGAGAGGGGACGAAAAAAAAGACGTTCCAAAAAGATGGAATCGATCAACGGGCACCTTCGGTTCGGGAGCATCAATCGCTGCTGGATTCGGCGCAGTCGCGTCTTGAATTGGGGCAGTATCCTGAAGCGGTAGAAATCCTGCAGAATATCCTCGACCAGTCGGCCGAATCGGTGATTCAGGATGAAAATGGGGAGTACCGTTCGGTTCGCTGGTTGACTCATCGGCGGATATCTCTTCTTCCCGATCAGGCGAGAGAGTTTTACGAAAAGACGTACGGCCCGCTCGCACAGAAAATGCTGGACGCTGCTTACCGGAGTTCCGATTTTTCCAAAATACGGGAAGTTGCCGAGCGCTACTTCCACACCTCGGCAGGCTACGAAGCGGCCAATCGGATTGCGGCGTATCATGTTGACCGGGGTGAATTTGCAGTCGCTGCGATGTGGTATGTTCGTCTGGAGAACACAACAGCCCGGTTCGTGAGCGACCCTCTCTGGAAGCTGAAGGTGGGCGAGGTCTACCGTCAGGCGGCATTGAACGAACGTGACTTGAGTTCTCCGGTATCGATCAGTGAAGAAGATCGTCGGGAATTACAGAGGCGATTGCCGGGCAATTCATTGGAGCAGGTGCATGAACAGTGGAAGCGGTATCTTCGGGAGTACAATCCACCATTGGCCGATTGGCTTTTCCCGGGAGGAAGCGCCCGGCGGAACGGAACCCCCCAAGGAACGGCCCCTTTGCTGATGAGTGATTGGCAGCAGGGGGTGACGGAACATCCCCGGATTCGTCAACAGTTGAGTCAGTTGCTCGAGGAACTGGAAATCGATCGATCACCGATTATCCCGATGATGCAGCCTGTGACCGTAGGCACACGGGTTGTGGTGAGAACGCTGGAAGGCCTCAAGGCGATCGATGTTGAAACCGGGCGGCTCATTTGGGAATCTCATGAGAAATATTCACCTGCGATGCTGTTGGCGGGGAATTCATCCAGCCGTCAGGACAATCTCAACGGGGTGATTAATATCCAGGTTCGACTGGCGCGCGGATTTGGGGGGATCGACTGGCTGAACGGGTCGAATTCGTTCAATGCGGGTCAGCATCCATTGACGAGCCTGCTGTTCAGGAATGGAGTGCATGGAACACTGAGCAGTGATGGCAAGCGTGTATTTGTGATCGAACGGAATGCGATTCTTTCCCGACTTTTTCCGGGTCAATACTACAATAGTCTGAATCTATCCAGTAACGATCTGTATCGACGGGACTGGAAATCGAATCGGCTGACCGCTTACGATCTGGAAACCGGGCGGGAGGTTTGGCATTTGGGTGGAACGCAGATGAATGAACCGATCGATCCGCCGTTGGCTGGTACATTCTTTTTCGGCCCCGCCTTCACCGACGAGGGTGAGCTGTTTGTTGTCGGCGAAAAAGAAAACGCTCTTCATGTCTACTGTCTGGAATCAGCGACCGGAAAAGTTTTGTGGTCCCGACTGCTGGCCTATACCGATGCCCCGATCGAGCGGGATTTGGGACGTCGGTGGTGGGCTTCCCAGCCTGCTTATGCAGAAGGGATTCTGGTCTGTCCGACCAATCTCGGGCTGCTGGTCGGGATCGATCGACAGTCCCACGATATCCTTTGGGTCTCGCGGTATCTTCCGAGAAAAGTAACATCCCAATCCCAACGATTTCAACGACGGGTGAACGGGTTCGCCATGTCGAACGTCGGTTCGCTCAAGGATCGCTGGTTTGCCACTCCCCCCATCATCGCAGGGCAGACGGTGATCTACGCTCCGTTGGAAGAACCGACGCTGCTCGGTTATCGGCTCTGCGATGGAAAGGAGCTTTGGCGAAATACAGGCTTGCAGCAGGGGTTGTATCCGCTGGGGACGTACAAAACGGATCTGGTCGTCGTCAACAAGGAAGATATCACCGGCTACGATCTCAATACCGGAGAGGAGACCTGGGATG
>JALWSL010000097.1 GCA_027080405.1 Planctomycetaceae bacterium | reverse complement strand
ATGAAAAAGGGTTCGATCGATCTGGTCATCGGAACGCACCGCCTTGTCTCACCCGATATCAAATTCAAGGATCTCGGTTTGCTGATCATCGATGAGGAACAGCGATTCGGTGTCAAGGCGAAGGAAATGCTCAAACTGCTTCGTCTTGAAGTCGATATTCTTACTCTTTCCGCCACACCCATTCCGCGTACGCTGCACATGTCGCTGTTGGGGATCCGTGATATTTCCAATTTGCAAACGCCGCCGCGTGGTAGACAGCCGATCGAAACACGTATTTGTCAATGGGATCCGGAACTGATTCGCCGTGCGATCATCCGGGAACTGAACCGGAACGGTCAGGCCTATTTCGTGCATAATCGTGTTTACGATATTGAGAAACTGACTGATGATTTGCGACAGATCGTGCCGGAAGCGAACTTCGGTATCGTACATGGGCAAATGAATGAGCATCAACTGGAACGAGCCATGCTCGATTTTGTCAATGCAAGGACGGACGTTCTCGTCGCGACCACGATCATCGAAAGTGGACTCGATATACCGAACGCCAATACCATTTTCATTCATCAGGCGGGACGGTACGGTCTGGCCGACATGCATCAGTTGCGGGGACGTGTCGGCCGCTACAAACATCGCGCCTACTGTTATTTGCTGATCGAGGAAGGAAAAACACTTTCCACAGTCGCCGCCAAAAGACTTAAATCGATCGAAGAATACAGCGAACTGGGAGCCGGGTTCAAAATTGCGATGCGAGACCTGGAAATTCGCGGGGCCGGAAACATTCTGGGAACCCAACAAAGCGGCCACATTTCGCTTGTCGGCTACGAACTCTACTGCCATCTGCTTGATAACGCAGTCCGGCAACAGAAAAAACAGCCTTTACGGGAACATCCGCATGTCAACATCGACTTGCCCATAAGTGACTATCTGCCAAGTGATTACATCCCTCCCGGTCGCCACAAAATGGAAGTTTATCGTAAACTCTCCGCTATTGGCGAAAACGAACAGCTCAACGACCTCGAAGAAGAATTAAGAGACCGTTTCGGCAATCCTCCGGAACCGGTGCAAAAATTGTTGCAAGTGAAAGAATTACAAATTGCGGCCCGACGCCTGTCAATCAATCAGATTCGAATTGAAGGTAAGTTTTTCGTGCTTTCCGGGACAAATCCGCAATCGTTAAAAATCCATAACGAATTGTCATCAGAGGACTTACGGCTTGTTGACCCTCGCACCATCTACGTTCCCTTCCCGGAAGGTTTGCAGCAGATCACACCAGATAGTGAGTTCACTCTGCTTTCGTTTTTGAAATCTGTGTTGCGGTCTGATTACGATAACGCCTATAACCCGGGCCCTTCCTGAATCGTATAGCCGAGATTTGTGATTTGGGCTATAACATATCCTTTCCCTGCGTGGTGCTCCCTGCACCGTTCAAGTTTTCCCGTTAGCCAGTTTATCCTGTTGGCCACTTTTTCCGGTCAAAGGGTATCCCCGGGCGGATTTCAGACGATTCAACCAGAAACATTCCTTTCGTCGTATCATTCTTTCTATGCAGTTATCACCATTATCGAATTGGAAAACGGATCGGACGGAAGGTCTGCGTGGACGGGGTTCATGCTGGAAAGGCCTGTTCGTTCTGTTTTTGTTCTGTTCGATTCTGGCGCAGCAGGGATGTCAGCAGATCAAGGAACAGTTCAACCGGGTTCGTCCAAACAATCCGGTCGTTGGCCCCGCCCCTCCTCGTATCTCGTTAGAGGAAAATTCGGAGGATTCACTCGGTTACGCACAAATCAGTAAAGACGCAACGGTCGCCAGTGGTGTGCTGCTCGCTTCACACGACGCCAGTGGAGAATTGAAACCGATCCCTGACGCCCAGGTTGTCGCGATGGTCAATGGCGATCCCATCCTGGCGGGCGATATCTTCGGGCCTTACAGCAAACAGATGGAAAAAATGAAAAAGCAGCTTTCTGCCGAGCAATTTGCACAAGCTCAGCGGGAACTGCTCAAACGGGATTTGCCCGATACGATTGAACGGACTTTACTGGCCCATGCCCTGAAAACAACGCTGAAACAGGAACAGGTCGATCAACTCGATACGATTTTG
>JALWSL010000096.1 GCA_027080405.1 Planctomycetaceae bacterium | reverse complement strand
CTGCGAAATTGTGGAACGGACGCATCTGCAACCGCTTCGCCCTTCCAATAGATGGCACCAGAATCGATCGGGTCAAGCATCGCCAAGGCACGCAAAAAAACCGTTTTACCGCTTCCACTTGGTCCAATCAATGCAATTCGATCGCCACGAGAAAGCGAGACGGAAATCTGATTCAATAAGATCAGATCACCCACTTTTCGAGAGATGTCTCTGGATTCAAGAATCGCTGTTCCCAACTGAAGTTCCCACCTTAATTTCCACAGCTGATTTTTACGGGTAATGAAATACGATACAGCGTTGATTTACGTATCTTTCCGGTTCTCTTGCATCGTGGGTTGCCTGTCAATTCGTCGCCAGGCGACAACCGTGATAATCAGATAACTCAACGATGATATCCACGCAATCGTTGTCAGTTGGTTGTATCGACGGTGACCAACCGTAAAGGCTTCGCGGTTTGTGATCTCCAGGGCATCCACATCGATGACGGCATCCAGTTGAGCGTGAACAAGCATCAAACCGACTAGCGAACAGCCCAGGATCAAGCTGCACAGAGCCAGCGTGATCCCGTATTTCCGTGAGGCTTTTCCAACCAGCACGGCATTCCATAACATGAAGACCACAGTGAGAACACCTGCAAATTGTAACCATTGCGTGACCCGTTGCGTGATCAAACCACCCACCATCGGGTCGATCAACACATCATGGGAGATGCGAACAACGAGCCCGGCATAGAAGGTAAGCCCACCCCAAAACAGAGAAAAAGTGATCAGCAGAACAATGCGACTCGTCGAAATCATGGTTACTTTATTCGGTTCTATCTGGTTGAATATATAAACACGCGGATTAGGTAAGGTGTGAATCGTGCGTCAGTGGCTGGCAGACAATTCAGGGCATCACAGTATGGGCAGGCTGTTCGTACCACGAAGATCGGTCAGTCAATCCTGTTGCTCGGTTATGAATGCAATCCGGGGATTGGCTGCCAATCCGTAGTGGCCTGGATAATTTCCCGGGGAACATCTGTAGTCAACCGCAGTTGACTACCATCAACAAGCGTGTTCAGGATCGTCGAAACCAGATGTTTGATTGTGATCGGTTCCGTTTTGGGTGTGCTGCCATCGCGTGTCGATTCGCCAATGACCTGTCCCATTTTCAAACCGCCGCCCGCCACTAGAAGCGGAGCCAATGACCCCCAGTGATCGCGTCCACCTCTATTGTTGAGTCGTGGCGTGCGTCCCATTTCGCCGCAGCAAACGAGCAGGATTTTATCACTCAATCCCCGTTGATGCACATCTTCCAAAAAAGCAGAGACAGCATGATCGAACGGCAATCCCATATACTGCATCCCCTTTGCAACGCCTGCGTTATTGACATCCGCGTGCATATCCCAGACAAAGTTTGTCGTCACTGTTACAAACCCCGCCCCCCGTTCACAAAGACGACGAGCCAGAAGCAGCAGCTTGCCCAGCGTCTTGCCATTATCGACATAGAACTTGTGGTTGTTCAGTTTCTTGTCCATGTTGTCAGGGCGGGAAATTTTACTGGTATCGTATCTCGCGACCGTGCCGGGATCCTCCTTGCTCAGATCAAACGCTTCAGATAATCCTCCCAAAATGGTTTGGTACGCCTGCTGTCGTAAATGGTTTACTCCCTCAAACAGCCCCAGTTTTTCAGCTGCCCATCGAGCCTGATCGACTTGCCGCAACAACAATCTGCGATTTTCGAGCCGATTCATTGCCATGTTCAATTTCATATCCTGCTGCAACGAACCACCTGCTCCCGGGGCAAAGGGAGCCAACGAACCGGAAAACGGACCGGTTGTGTGGATGTTGCCGAACTGTGTTAAAGCCGGTTGAGCCTCTTTATCAATTGCTTTCGGAAGAAGCAAAACATTACGAGGCATTCCCATTTCCGGATGATTCATCCCGGCGACTCGGGCGTACAGCGTTCCCATATTCGCATTGAAAGTATCCCGATGGACAACCGGCTTCAAATCGTGACGGGCATCGCCGGTGGTAAAGGAACGGACGATCGCCAGTCGATCCGCCAGTTGGGCCAATTGTGGAAAAGTGCTTCCGAAAGTAATTCCGGGAAGCTTCGTTGCAATTT
>JALWSL010000095.1:5490-8526 GCA_027080405.1 Planctomycetaceae bacterium | reverse complement strand
AAAATTCGCCAGTTCGCTGATCAGAACAGAATTGGAAACGTGAACCTGCAACACCCGATTTCTCAACGAGATCACTTTGGTCTGTTCGGCAATACGCGGTTCTACCGAACTACTCCAAAGCTGATCCAACTCCCGGGACTGGAGCAGACGTCCAATTTTCCTGCGAGCGACCACCTCACGAAGCGGATCCCCGATTCCGCTCGGACCGCCCCCCCGTACGGAAAGTTCCTTCCGCCTGCGAACCATGACAAGTCGCAGTTTTTCCTCGGTTTCCGCATCGATCCCGTCTGTCCCGTTTCCTCCCATTTGATCATCCATTCCAAACAGACAGAAAAATCCGTGAGTCGATCTCCGTTACGGAGCATCACGTGCCAGCGGCATGATGACATATTTGTATTCGTCGCCACACCGGAAAACAGCGGGGTCTTCACCGCCGATCAGGCCCAGTTCAACGGCTGTTTCGGATTCCAGAACGCGCAGAAACTCTGCAACGAAGCGGGGATCGAACATGATGGCGATTTCTTCCCCCTGATAATCGACGGGTAATTCTACTCTGGAATTCCCGACATCCGCCGCCTGGGAGATGAGCGTCACCAATCCGTTGGAAAAAACAAAATCGACTCCCCGGGATTCGTCACTGGTCACAATCTGTGATTGCCTGACGACATTGTGAAACGGCCCGGCGACAAGTTCGATCCTGTTTGGTGAATCGGTCGGCAGAACATCGCGGAAGTTTGGAAATTTCCCTTCCACCAGTCGCGTGAAGATGGTTGTATTGCCACTTTTGACAAGTACTTCATTCTCTCGGGGAGCAATCAGAATTTCACTTTCATCCGCCTCTATGCTCCGTTCGATCAGTGCCATCGCCTTTCGAGGCAGCACAACCGAGACAGTACCTGTCACTTCCCCGGTCACTCCCGCCTGCACTTCCATCACGGCCAAACGACGGGAATCGGTTGCAGCCAGGATCAACTGGGTAGGCGTCAGTTCCATATAAACGCCGCCCAGGGCATATCGTGCACTTTCATCATCGGCTGCGAAAATAACCCGCTTGATCGCCTGACGCAGCGCATGTCCCGAAACAACGTAACACTGTTCGGCATCGAAGGGATGAACATCGGGAAATTCGCGAGGATCTTCCACAGGCAATTTGAACTGACTGTGTCCTGCGAAAACTTCCAGCATATTTTCATTCGCATCGAGTACGATTTCATCGGAAGTGACTTCCCGCAGGATCGCGATCAATCGCTGCGTGGGCAATAAAACCTCTCCGGATGATCCCGTTTCAACTTCCGGAACATCGTAACGCATGCCGATTTCCGCATCAGTCCCCATCAGGGTTGCCTTACCGGCGTCAACAACCAGCTTCGTGTTTTTCAGAATATCTTTCGGCGTTCGTGCAGGAACAACCCCCGCCACTGTCTGCAGTGCCGACAACAAAACGTCCCGCTTGAATTTTAATTCCATCTTGATTTTCTTCGCCAATCGAATCATCCAAATACATATGAATTCACAAGCGGGAATTATACCGAATCTGACTCAAAAACGGAATCGAGAACACCCCCGAAACAGAACAACTGCAAGCCTTCCAGTTTCCCACATTGGGAAGCCGAAAAAAGGAGAAGCAAAAAAGAAAAAGAAATATTTATTCTTATTATTAAGAGAAACAGCCTGAACTGTTGAGAAATGGCTTCTTTTGTGCTGCAACTCTAATTATTTGAACAGGTTGCATTGTTTCCTCTGCAGGGTGGTTATGTCGAAAACCTGTCGGAAGCATCTGGAGAAACTGTTGATGACTGGCTGATAACCGGGCGGGTTACGAACGGTAAATCGGTTGACGGAAAAACGGTGTTTTTTTTCGCGGGGAAACAACGGTTATTCAACAGCTTTTTGACATTCGGGCGGGAACAGAAATTTTCTGAAGATTCTGTTTGTTCCTGTTTCATTCAATGGTCATTCAAATCGCGATCGTTCAATCTGTTTCCGATCCAAAATAGTCTTGGGGGCCAAGGGGATGCCCGTGCAGGAATTCGTCGGCTGTCATCACTTTTTTCCCGGCCATCTGGATCAATTCGATGGAAAGTGGTTCCTTGCCGGTTTGGACAATGATTGAGTTCTTTTGAGCTTCCAGAATTGAGCCGGGCTTATTGCTGGTTGAAGGATAGTCGCAGGGGGCAACTTTCAAAATCAGGACGCGTTCCGTTTTTTTTCCTTCGCGGTGCAGGAAACTGAATGGATTGGGCCACGGTTGCATGGCGCGAATGTGGCAATCAATTTCCCGGGGCGACCGGTTCCAGTCGATCTCTCCCTGTGCCTTTTTGATTTTGGGTGATTTCGTTGCGAGGGAATCATCCTGAGGCAACGGGACGGCTTGATCGCTTTCGATCAGCTGGACAGCGTCGATGACTGCTTCGGCTCCGAGTAGAGCGAGGCGATCGTGTAATTGGCCACTTGTTTCCTCGGGGAGGATCTCTGTTTCCCGTTTGACAATCATCGGGCCGGCATCGAGTTTCGGTTCGATTTTGAAAACGGTGACGCCGGTTTTACTGTCTCCCTTCCAAATCGCATATTGAACGGGGGCGGCCCCACGATGTCGAGGGAGTAAGGAGGCGTGCAGATTGTAGGTTCCGTCTGTTGGAATTTCGATCACTTCGGGAGAAAGAATCTGCCCGTAAGCAGCCACCATGACCAGATCGGGGCGTAGTGATTGAAGTTTCCTGATCGATTCCGCAGTGTTGATCGATTCCGGCTGCAGCACCGGGATTCCCTGTTCAAGCGCGAATTCCTTCAAGGGATGGGGATGAACTTTTTTGCGCGGATTGATGCGATCCGGTTGAGTGACCAGGGCAGCGATCTGATGATCGGACGCAACAAGCGCCTTGAACGCCGGCAATGCGAATTCGCCCGTGGCCATCATGACAATATTCATACTCATCCGTGCTACTAACGTTAAAAGTTTACGAACGGTGCGAAAACTTTTGAAAATCTCATTTTGGTTACGGCGGTCAGAACAGACCAGCCGTGCTGGGAAATCCC
>JALWSL010000095.1:0-5480 GCA_027080405.1 Planctomycetaceae bacterium | reverse complement strand
TCCCTGATCCGTTTCAACTGTATCCAACGGTACTCAACTGAAAACTATCTGGTTCGGGCTGTTTTTATGCCTGTTGCAGGTTCGCCATCGCCTTGATCTGATTGATCAGCACCTCGTCACTCGGAATGATCTCGTTTTTCTGCTGGTTGCGGAACTGCGATTCAAAATCGTCCACGAACGGAGCAGCCAGCTTTCGTTCTTCTTCTGACATGCGGTCAATAAACAAGATTCCATCGATATGATCATATTCGTGCTGAACGGCTCGGGAAGCAAGATCGTTCAATTCGTAGCGAACCAGATTTCCTTGAAGATCGAACGCCTCAATGACGATCTCCTCTGAACGTTCGACAGAGCCATAAAGTTCCGGGAAACTGAGACAGCCTTCTTCTCCGCACGTTTGTCCACGTCTTTTGAGGATTTGCGGGTTGATAAAGACCTTTTCTTCCTCTTTCAGTTCGGGATCAGCCGTCAAATTGATCAGAAACAGGCGATACGGCAGGGCGACCTGGTTCGCAGCCAAACCGATCCCGCTGGCGGCGTACATGAGATCAAACATTTCTTCAACCGTTTTCCGCAACGAGGCATTGATCTCCTGTACATCGACCGATTTGTATCGTAATGCGGGATGCGGATAGAGGACAATTTCCATGGAACACCGGGCGTAAAGAGTGTTGGATAGTGGATATAATTACATTATTTTTACGGAATTCCGATATAAATCGGCTTTCTCGAAGGTAGTTCTCCCAGCATTATACTATAACGGGTCACGAAATTCTCTGCCTATTTCCTGTTTCTGTACAGCGAATGATGAAAGAAAACGGGATAGCGGGTAACGTTTGGAAAAATGATGGGTGTTGGTCAGGTGTTGAACTTGGGTGCGAAGTTGGTCAACCGGAAGGCGGCAGGCAACTTGTTTGGTCTCTGTTTAGTTACAAGAAGAATTGAAAAATGAGCAATCAGAAAAAAAACGAAGAAAACAGAATGGAGCAGATTGTCGCGCTCTGTA
Organism: Planctomycetaceae bacterium; assembly: GCA_027080405.1. Lineage (GTDB taxonomy): Bacteria > Planctomycetota > Planctomycetia > Planctomycetales > Planctomycetaceae > Rubinisphaera. The sequence goes on along the minus strand of JALWSL010000095.1, from coordinate 4,474 downwards.
AACGGCGCGGTTTTCTGTTTCAGTCTTCCGAAATTTACGGCGGTGTGAATGGTTTCTGGGATTACGGCCCGTTGGGAACGGAATTGAAGCGGAATGTTCGCAATGCCTGGTGGGAAGATATGGTTTCGACGCATGATGAATTGAGCTGTCTGGAAAATGCTCCGAAACCGTTTGCGATGGTCGGACTCGAATCGTCGATCATCATGCACCCGCAGGTCTGGAAATGTTCCGGGCATTACGATCTGTTTCACGATTTCATGGTTGATTGTACTGAATCGAAAAAGCGGTACCGTTTTGATCACATGCGGGGCCGCTGGGCGGAAGCGGAACGAAAAACAAAATCGGAAGGCTCTGATGAAGTCACTGTTGAGACAGTCAAGGCGTTCATCACAAGTATGGAACCGGGCGAAGAAGTGGAGGAGAGCATTACGGCTCATGCTCTCAAGTTCTTCGGATTGAAATCGAAATATCGCGACAAAATCAACTGGCTTAGTGAGGTGTTACCGATCAGCAGTATCGATAACCTGCAGGAGGCTGTTGCCCCGGAAGCAACGCGAAAGGGAACGCTGACCGAGCCACGTGAATTCAATTTGATGTTCAAAACAACGCTCGGGGCATTAGGTGGGGCGGACGATGCGGCTTTTTTACGTCCGGAAACTGCACAGGGGATTTTCGTCAACTTCAAAAATGTGGTCGACAGTTCGCGTGTGAAAATTCCGTTCGGGATTGCACAAATCGGGAAGAGTTTCCGCAATGAAATCACGCCAAGAAATTTCACCTTCCGCTCACGGGAATTCGAGCAGATGGAGATTGAGTTTTTCTGTCACCCGGATGAATCATCCCAGTGGTATGAATATTGGCGCAGCCGCCGGTTCAACTGGTACACGTCGCTGGGGATTGCAGCAGAGCATCTGATTTTGCGGGAACATCACCAGGAAGAACTGGCCCATTATTCGGTTGGAACGGCTGATATCGAATACGCGTTCCCGTTTCTTTCAGAAGGGGAATATGGCGAGTTGGAAGGAGTGGCCCACCGGGGGGATTTCGACTTGCGTTCGCACATGGAAGGGAAGCTGGATAGCGATTTGAATGTCGAACTGAACGAACATGGGCAGCCGAAACATCGGGGATCGGGGAAGGATCTTTCCTACTTCGATGACCAGGCGCGCCAGCGGTTCGTGCCTCACGTGATCGAGCCTTCAGCCGGGGCGGATCGCGGGACATTGGCGTTTTTGTGTGAAGCGTATCAGCAGGATGAACAGCCGGACGATAAAGGGAAGATGCAATCGCGCACGGTGCTGAAATTGCATCCCCGATTGGCACCGGTCAAGGCGGCTGTTTTCCCGTTGATCAAGAAAGAAGGAATGCCGGAAGTCGCAGCGAAAATCTATCACGAATTTCGCGAAGCCGGGATCAACGCGCAGTATGATCAACAGGGAGCGATCGGCAGGCGATACCGCAGACAGGACGAAATCGGAACTCCGTTTTGTATTACTGTTGACGGTCAAACGGCAAACGACCAAACGGTGACACTACGGGACCGCGACACGCTCGAACAGGAACGCATTCCGATAAAGAAAGTGACCGAAGAAATTCAATCCCGGTTGGGCAGGTAGAGGTGGCAGAATTTATTCGAGGGACTTTCTCTTCAGAGAATGGTTTGCTTTGCGATTGAGTCGTGGGTACACTTGATCGCGGCGATGTGTCGACGTCGCCAATTGGTATGGGCAGGGTTGTTGGTGTTTGGCGTCTGTGCAGAAGAAAATTAAAAGTAAGGAGTTGACTGTGTCTACAACCTCAAAAAAGCGGAATGCCTTTACGTTGATTGAGCTATTGGTGGTAATAGCCATTATTGCGGTTCTTGTTGCGTTACTTCTTCCAGCCGTCCAGCAGGCTCGTGAAGCGGCTCGCCGATCTTCCTGTAAAAACAATCTGAAGCAGCTTGCCCTGGCTCTGCATAACTACGCTGATGCCCATACTGTGTTCCCAATGGGGGCTTCGGTTGATTTAAGTGTGACGTCGACCGGAAATAATGGTTCCTGGGGTGTGCATGGTCGAATTCTTCCATTTTTGGAACAGGGAAATCTGGCGAACCTGGTTGATTTGACGGTCGGCTGGGATTTTCAAAGTGCGATCGATGGTTTGAAAATCCCGACTTATGCCTGTCCTTCCGATGCGAAAAGCGACGAAGCGAGAAACCCGGGAGGTGGAAAGGTGACGCTTTATCCGACTTCCTACAGTTTCAGTTACGGAACCTGGTTCGTGTTTGATCCGACAACCGGTCGTGGGGGAGATGGCATGTTTTTCCCCAACAGCAAGCTCAGTTTTAGAGACGCGACCGACGGTTCTTCGAACACACTTGTCGCAGCGGAAGTGAAGGCGTGGACTCCGTATATGCGAAACGGCGGCCCTGCGACCACAGCGATTCCGAGTACAATTTCGGAAGTACAGACCATCATCGCATCGGGTGTCCAATTCAAAAACACGGGACATACCGAATGGCCCGATGGACGGGTTCACCACTCCGGTTTCACGGTGACGTTGCTTCCCAATACGATTGTGAATTATACCCATTCGGGAACGCTGTATCCCGAAATGGATTACAATTCCTGGCAGGAAGGGAAAAACGGTTCCGCAGGGAGTCCCAGTTACGCAATCGTGACTTCCCGAAGCTATCATACTGGGATGGTGAATGTCAGCTTGCTGGATGGATCGGTTCGCTCGATCAGCGAAAATATCGATCTTTCAATCTGGCGGGCACTGGGTACCCGATCCGGGGGTGAGGTGCTGGGCGAATTTTAGTCAATCACCGGTTCCGTTTTCTGCCTGTTCGAGACCTGTTTCCTGTTGAAATTCGTCAACAGGAGTCTGGTCGACGCTCTGCCTGGTGAGGATGTAAATCCCGCAGACGGTGCACCAGTAGTAGGCAATGAGGTATCCATGCAGCAGGCTCCCCCAAAGGGTCAGCCAAAGGTGTCGGAATCGATCTGATTGCTGGGCCTGTTTTTCTGTCAAAAGGCTATCCATTCTGTTTTGCAAGATATCGATTTGTTGAATGGCGATTCGGGAAATTTCTTCCGCGCATCCAACGATCAGGATTCCCATTGCCATCGTGATTGCAAAAGCGGCGAGGATGACAGGTAGCCGGGAGCGGAAATAGTCGAAGGTGCGGCTGAACGCATCGAAGCTGTCCGAGTTTTCGCAGGCAATCACACTGAGAATCATCGGCCAGCCGATTCCCAGACCGATCAGCAAAACTGACGCGAGAAAGAGCAGTGGGATTGTCGCACCAGACAGAATCCCGCCTACCCACAGACCGACAACAGGTATCTTCCCGATAGCCATGATGCCAAAGGCAAACAGGTAAATGAGGGCGACCAGAAAAACCGGAAACAGGATGCCGGTCAACACCGCAGGCAGCTTTTTCAATGCGAAAACGGAAGAACGTTCCAGGCAGATCCCCTTTCCTTTGGTGAATTCCGCACAGGCCATTCTGCAAATGATGATTCCAAAGAACAGAAAATTGAACCAGTAAAGCAGATCAGCGAGGATGGGCGGCGAAAAATCCAGAGACTTGAATCGGTCTGTCAGACTGAACATGACAGTATTGGGAGCGACAGCCTGTTCGGAAAGATCGATGGCGTAATGGAACAGGTTCGGTCTTGGCGATACAAGACCGGTTTCGCTGATCACCCCCGGTTCGACGGCTCGTGTTGTCTGGTGTGTGAGCGTTCGTGCAACGAGTCCGCAAACAAGATAGAAAAAAGCGGTTAAAAACCCGATCAACAGAATTTGTGTGCGAAATGCGATTCCCGGGATGCGCAAAAGATGCAACCACGGGAAAGCCCGTCTCCAGCGAAAAAAGGCCGGTTCGTGAAAAGACTCCTGCACAGTTCTGCTCCCGTTTCAATCTCCAATAAAATCACCAGTCGGGACTGTAGCGTTTTTTTCCGCAGAGTTTAAGGCCAGCTAACAGCACCCCGGGCGTATTGCTGCTGATGCAGTGTATGGAAGCGGCGATTCCTTCAAAAACCCGATGAATGGTTACCTCTTTTTCCAACCGTTCAAACGGATAAAATGGGAGTAATCCGCACCACCTGTTTTCCGCTGAATAATCTGCACAAGACGAAATCGGGAAAGAGAATTGTTTTTTTGAAGCGGGCGTGTCGATATCTGGAATTGAGGCAGGATGAATCAGCATGAAACCTCCTCGTTCATCATGAGAGACCTGCTGAAGATTATTGGTAACCGCCGTCATCGCTCAACCCCCCTCTGAGCGGTGCCGGCGTTTTCTATTTTCCCTTCCATTCACCTTCCCCGAGGACAGGCCTGAAGTTGAAATCGATCTTTGTCTCGGAGTTTTTATGCAGTGGTGCCTGGTCCGGACAGGAACTGCCCGAATCGTTGGTGACCGAAGGACGCTCGATGCTTGAGGCAGTCTGCGGGGATCTTCTTCGATCCGGGCAATGCGAGG
>JALWSL010000094.1 GCA_027080405.1 Planctomycetaceae bacterium | reverse complement strand
TCCCTGTACAGCAGGGCCTTTATCTTTTTCGATCACGGGCAAGCGTCCCATTTCGCCCCCCCACTGCACGACGGTGGTATCAAGGAGCCCGCGTTGGGCCAAATCCGCAACGAGTGCCGCTCCCGGCTGATCCACAATTTTACAGGCAGCCGGTAAGGCGGCGCGAATGTTGCCGTGGTGGTCCCACTTCTGGTTCGGTGTGAAAATCTGCACGAATCGCACACCCCGCTCGATCAACCGGCGGGCAATCAGACATCGGGAACCGTATTCTTTCGTTTCCGGTTTATCCATGCCGTACATCTTTTGCGTTGCGAGCGATTCTTCCTGCAGATTCATCGCTTCTTTGGCAGCCAGTTGCATATGTTCCGCCAGTTCGTAGCTGGCGATGCGTGCTTCCAGATCGTGATATCCCCGACGCTGTTCATAATGCTGTTGATTGAGCCGCTTCAGATACGACAGAGCCCGCAACTGTGGGTTCCCTTTCAAAAAAGGAGGAGGGTCAAGATTCAATATGCGGGGTTCCTGTGCTCGTACAACCGTCCCCTGATACAATGAAGGCAGAAAGCCGTTCGACCAGTTCTCAACGCCCATCACCGGGAGCTGTCCCGGATCGATCAATGCCATATACGCGGGCAGATCCTGTGTTTCACTTCCCAATGCGTAGGTCAGCCAGCTTCCAACCGTCGGTCGTCCGCCCAATATCCGGCCATTCTGCAGGGCGCGGATCGATTGTCCATGATTATTCACTCCTGTGTGCATGGAGCGGATAACGGTGATCTGATCAACCACTTCTCCCAGATAGGGGAGCAGCTCGGAAAGTTCCGTTCCGCATTCTCCATGTTTTTTGAATTTCCACGGAGAGGCAAACAGCTTCGGACTTGCTTCGGCCGCGTTATCGTATTTGATGTCCCCTTCGTAGTTTTTCCCGTTCAGTTTGGTGAGGGTTGGCTTGGGATCGAACAGATCCAGATGGCTTGGCCCTCCCTGCATCCACATTGAAATCATCGCCTTGGCTCGCGGCTCGAAAAGCGGTTCCTTCGGTTTCAGATCGTAGGTCTTTTGCTCCAGTTCCGGGCGAACCTGTTTCTTCTCCTTTTTCTCTGCAGCGAGCAACCCTTCATCCCGGAGCAAGCAGGCCGATGCCACACCAGCCAGGCTGAACGCTCCGGTGGAAAGAAAGTGCCTGCGTGATGAAATATAATTCGTATCGTGCTGATTGTTGCTCATGATTTTTCACTTTCGACAAACCACCCAGTCCATCGGCAACTATCTGGGTTTGCTTTCAGTTTACGTCCTCATTCCTGCTGCTTGACGCCTGCTGCCTTCTGTCAACAACGCCTACCCGTTCTCAATCCACATACAGGAACTGGTTGGAGCTGATCAATGCCTGGCAGAAGCTTGCCAACGCCAGCAGTTGCGGAGTCAGTTCTTTCTCTTTTTTCATTTTTGCCTGGGCCTCGGGCTGTTTACTAAGGATATCTGCCTGATCCTGCAGGAACTGGATTGCATCCGCCAGTTCCCGCTCGGTAGGCACCTTGGAGAAAGCTTCTTCCCAGGCGAACCTGATTTGAGCCTTCAAGTCGTCACCGGCCTCTTTTTTGACCCGCTTGGCAAACAGCAGAGACTGTCGCGTTACAAATTCATTATTCATCAACAGCAACGATTGCGGCGCCACCGTGGAGGAAGGTCGCGCTTCACAATTGGGAGACATGCGAGGAGCATCGAACATATCCAACATGGCCAACGGTTTGCTCCGCCGAACCTGCACATAGATCGAACGACGATACTGCTCGCCCTTCATGTCAATTACTGCACCGGGACGTCCCGCGTTCAAATTTTCTTTCCCGATGACAATTTGTCCGACTTTATCCTCCATGACCGGAACCGCTTCACCAAATTGCTTCGTGTTCAGGTTTCCGGATATCTTCAGAATTGAATCGCGTAGCACTTCTGCTTCCAGACGACGTAACGACATACCACTGAGCAACCGATTGTCAGGATCGATATCACTCGTAGCAGGGATGGCTTTCAACTTTTGCCGGTAGGCTGTTGATGTCATGATCGTGCGGTGCAGTTTTTTCAGGCTCCACCCGTTCTCCATGAAGTAG
>JALWSL010000093.1 GCA_027080405.1 Planctomycetaceae bacterium | reverse complement strand
ACCCCCACCACGCTAAGCTACACCAAAAGAACCTGGCGCTGTCCAGTTAGTATTCACCACCACTGTAAGTGAGCAACATTCCTAATGCTGAAGAAGCAATCATCGCTGCAAAGAATAAAGACGCAACAACTAATGTTTTGATGCCTTTAATAAATCCACGTGTTTGAAAAATATAGATTGGGAACGCAACATACCCGAAAAGAATCAGGCCGATGCGCATTGCTTTTCCAATACGGTGGTTCAGCTGAATCGCATCATTGAGACACCATGTAAAAATCAGTATTGTAACTGGCAGTCCAACAAGAAATCCCAGTACCGGACTCGCCCCATCCAGTAGGCCCAATATAAAACCGGCAAAGCCGCAATAAACCAGTAATTTTACCAGAATGCTTTTTTTTGCGTCTGCAAGTCTCGAATTTGAATCGGATTCAACAATATCATCGATTTCAGGCATGGTACTCCATCCACATTTGACAGTACAAACAGATTCCTGGACGATGGTACACAATGAGAATCTTGAGTTAAAGCAAAAGGAATGTTTCCCCTTACTCTCCTTCATTTTTCCTGGCGGCGATGGCCTTGTTCAATGCCTGCAGATAAGCACGCGCTGCCGCCTCAATGATGTCGGTACTGACACCCTTACCGTGATGGATCCGCGAACCGTCGGCAATTGTCACAACAACTTCGCCCAGTGCATCCTTTCCACTGGAAACCGAACTGACATCGAACTCCTGCAATTTGACGGGAAAGCCGATGATACGCTCCAGGGCGACAAAGACAGCGTCAATCGGCCCATCTCCAGTTGCTGCATCTCGTCGGATTTCACCGGTTTCCTCATTTTTCAATTCCGGCGTCGCTGTTGGAATCGTGCCGGTTCCAGCAGAGGTGTGCAACCGCAGCAACGTCCACGTTTCCGGTACATGATGAGAACGCTGATCGAGAATCGCCACGATGTCGGCATCGTAGATTTCCTTCTTCTTATCTGCCAGAGCAATGAAATCATCGAAAACCTTCTGGAAAGTTTCGTCATCAAGACTGTAGCCGAGTGACTGCACTCGCTCCCGAAACGCATGTCGTCCCGAGTGTTTTCCAAGGACCAGATTGGTGCCAACGAAACCGACATCCTGCGGCTTCATGATTTCGTACGTACTGCTCTCCTGCATCATCCCATGCTGATGAATGCCCGCCTCGTGGGCAAACGCATTCTGTCCGACAATCGCCTTGTTGCGCTGCACACGCATCCCGGTCACATTGGAGACGAGTCGACTGATCGGGACAAGTTTGGTGGTGTTGATATTCGTTCGCACCCGATAGAAATCGGCGCGAGTTCGTATGGCCATCACAATTTCTTCCAGTGAGGCATTCCCGGCCCGTTCTCCCAGTCCGTTGATGGTACATTCAACCTGTCTGGCCCCGGCTTCAACAGCGGAAAGAGAATTGGCCACGGCCAGGCCGAGATCATTATGGCAATGCGTGCTGATGATGGCTTGACCGATATTGGGCACCTGCTCCTTCAATGTGCGTATCATATTGTAGTAATGATTGGGCGTTGCGTATCCCACCGTATCGGGGATATTGACTGTTGTTGCACCAGCAGTAATGGCCGTTTCAACAACCTGGCACAGAAAATCAAGGTCGGTCCGCGAGGCATCTTCCGGTGAGAACTCGACATCGTCACAATAGTTGCGGGCACGGGAAACCATTTCGGACGTTCGCCGCAAAATTTCTTCCTCTGCCATTTTGAGCTTGTATTGCATATGGATGGCGGAGGTTGCCAGAAAAACGTGAATTCGCGACTTTTCCGCCTCCTTCAAAGCCTCCCAGGCACGATCAATGTCCGCCTCAATACAGCGGGCCAAACCACAGATAACCGTTTGATCTCCGTACTTTTCCGCGATCGCTCTGACAGATTCAAAGTCACCTGGCGAAGCAATTGGAAAACCTGCTTCAATGATATCGACCCCCAGATCAACCAGGGCGCCGGCCACCTCCAGCTTCTCCGATTTGGTCATACTGCAGCCAGGAGATTGTTCACCATCGCGCAACGTGGTATCGAATATTCGAATGACATCGTCACCCATCAGTTCTTCTTTCTCTATTACTAAAACGGTACTAACGGATTATTTCAGGGATGCTTTGGGTTCAGTTTTCGCGGTTATCGGTGCCGAAGGACAAACCAGGGCACCCCGGAGACTCCCGAATGTGGATTCAAAGACAATAATACGACAATACAATAAAAAAGCCCCGAGACCGGGATGTCTCAGGGCTTGTGTGACTGCTATCTGCAAGTGCGTAACCTAAGAGTCCCCTCCATCATCGAGAGATAGTAGAAGGTTCAGACCGAGCAGGTTGTTGCACGATAATTTCATGGGGGCAGTCTATATCTGACCAGGCGAAACGTCAAGCCTGAAAATAAAAAGTTGCGAAACGGGGGAACCGCAGCAAAACAGCCCCGAACATACCACGCAACGAAGCAGCTCATGACTGGACAGACCGACGCTGCCGATGCACGTTCACCCACTGTCGGGTATTGTCAAGGTAGTTCCCCGTGGGCAACCTATTGAGCTGATTGACGCAGTAGCTTGCTCAGGCGGGATTTTGTCCGTGCCGCGGCGTTTCGATGGATCAAATTCTTGGCAGCCGCCTGATCCAACCTCTTTGTTGCATAGCGAAACGCTGATTCTGCAGCCTCTATATCTCCGGAGGCACACAGGGCCCGTACTTTCTTCAACGACGTTCTCAAAGCCGAACGCTGACTGCGGTTTCTCAATCGGCGTTTGGCGCTTTGACGTAGGGCTTTCTTGGCACTTTCACTATTTGGCATAACCTGCTTTCCTAAAGTATCCCGTCTGACTTATCTTCACATTGGCGTCTTCATATTGGCGCTCACGTTCTGACGCAACTAGGGCATGGTAGTCAATCGTCAGGTGGAATTCAATCTTGTTCGCGCATTTTCGCCATTGAATTTGTGTTGTGTGAGCCTGATCGGCATCAACCCACCTCCGTTTCTATCTTGCTATCCAATTGATGCATCCCGTATAACCTCCAGGGCCCAATTTACGGTTCATCACGAGGCAAACAGCAATTGAATTGCAATATTGGGAGCGCTTCGCGACCAAACATCCCATGCCCCCTAATTGCCCTATAGGCCCAACCAATGGCAGCATTGGGGGAATTCTATTGCTGGTATCACTGTCTTGTGTGTACTATCCGCATATTCGCGACGGGGTTTCCTGATCAATTCCTGCTGGTTACTTCCCGATTGCCGAAAAAAGCCGTTCCTGTTGCAACCTTCGGGCAGCAAAGCAAACTTCGAACCAAATGACACACCTGAGATACACCTGACACAACAAAAAGTGTACACATGAGCACTTATTTCACTTGAGTTTGCGTAAGGCAGATAGAAATTGACAGTTAATCGGAAATGGTAATAATCGTTCAGGTTCAAGGTCGATACATGAGATGAGACGGTTGAGGAATGTCCTTCTCTCGTGTTGGGGACGAACCGGAGTCGATATCGAAGCAGCGGAGGCGAATTGTGTTAAGTCTTTTTCGGACAAATCGGAATCACAGAACTTCAATGCCAAACTGGAATGTGCTTGTTCCTGCCACGTTGGCTCTATTCTGCATGACCTCAGGTAATCTGCTGGCGCAGAAAAAAGAAATTCCCTCCAATCATCCCTACGTTCCCGTCCTGAAATTGGCCTATGCGGGGCTGAAAGCCGCAAGTGAATTGAAGGATTATCAGGCCGTATTGACGAAACGGGAGTACATAGGCAAGCGTCTGATAACACAACAGGTCGAATTAAAAGTCAGACATCAGCCTTTCAGCGTCTATCTGAAATTCCGGGAACCGTTCGCAGGCCGCGAAGTTCTTTACGTTCAGGGCAGAAATAACAACAGCCTTCTGGCACACGAAGGTTCGGGACTTTCTTCTCTGATCGGGACTGTCTCGCTGCCTGTCAATTCCCGGGATGCAATGAAGGGAAACAAGTACCCGATCACGATGATTGGCATCAAAAACATGGTTAAAAGCCTGATCAAGCAGTGGGAATCCGAAACGCAATACGGCGAGTGCGAGGTCAAATATTATCCAAACGCCAAGTTGGGCAATGTGACCTGCCGAGTCGTTGAGACTTCCCACCCCACTCCACGAAGGCAGTTCCCTTTCAAAAGAACACGGTTATACCTGGAGAAGGAAACCAACCTGCCGATTCGGTGCGAATGTTACGGCTTTCCGGCTCGTCCTGGAGAAAAAGCACCGCTTCTCGAGGAATACACCTACACCAACCTCCGCACAAATGTTGGCTTGACGGACTTCGATTTTGACCGGAGAAATCCCAATTATCACTTCTAGAGGAGAACTTAAAGGCAAACTCACAGGTTGATGTTGATCATTTTTCAGCGTTTATCTCCTGCCAAAATGCCCCAATTCATGATACATCAACTGGTGCCAGCAGCACGAAGGGCTTTTTCAATGCTACGATCCGTCACCTGATCAATCCAGAGGCGGGTTACCATGATCGACGGTTCGTCTGCTAGATGAGTACTGGCCGGGTGTTGCAGGTGAATTTCGTGGCGTTCCATTGATACGTAATGCAATGAGTTTTGTAGAAATGGTAGACTGTCATCAATCATGCGGATGCTTCTGATTGGTAGTACGGAAAGTCCCTATTGCCGCGAGATAATAAAAGCAGCAACACAACAACAGATCACCTGTGACGTTGTTCCTTTTGATCGGCTTGCTTCGCATCTCAAGGGAACATCGGAAACATTTTCCAGCTTCCCGCCTGGACAACGCGCTGTTCTAAACGATTATGATGTTTCTCTGGTTCGCAATATGCCGGGGGGATCATTGGAGCAAATTATCTTTCGAATGGATTTGTTGTGGTCGCTGGAAGCCTCCGGAGTGCGCGTGATCAACCCTCCCAAAGCGATCGAATGTGCCGTTGACAAATACCTGACTCTGGCGCGATGTCGTCGTGCCGGGTTGGCGATCCCGGAGACATGCTGTTGCGAATCTGCAGAGCAGGCGATGCTTTTTTTTGAGGAAATGAATCGAGATATCGTTCTCAAACCACTTTTTGGCGCCGAGGGCCGCGGCGTGATCCGAATTACGGAGCCTGAGACTGCGTTCAGGGTTTTTAGAGCATGGGAACAGATTGGATCGGTGCTGTATTTGCAAAGATATCTGGAAAGTGGCCAGGAGGCCCAGTGCGACATTCGAATTCTTGTGCTCGATGGAAAACCGCTCGGTGCGATCAAGCGGAGTTCAACAATCGATTTCCGCACAAACTGCTCGTTGAACGGTTTGGCCAGCCCGCATACCCCTTCTGATGAAGAAACAGAAATGGCCCAAAGAGCCTCTCAGGTAACAGGAGCCATTTTTGCAGGGATTGACCTGATTTACGATCGGAATAAAAAACTCCATCTTCTCGAAGTCAATGCCTGTCCCGGCTGGAATGCCTTTCGCAAAGAGACCGGGATAGATGTTCCTGCCCAATTAGCCGCATGGCTCAAGGCAGTCTGAACAACAGGGGGGATAGACCAGAGAGCCCCCATCGCGGCTGGTTCATGCTGATAGCCGTAACCAAACTGATATTTTCCCATAATTTGCGAGCCGTTCGCAAACTTTTACCGTTAATAGTACAGGTGTCATCTCTGCACGGCTGCTGTGACCCTTCATCCAGGCCATTTACAACGGCCATCAACTCCTGAACCATCTACTCCTGAATATGTGACATTGGACGAAATTCATTCAAAAAATACCGATTATGCAGTTTTTTCTTGATTGCCTCGCCTCGCATACGACCATAATGCAACTGTTGTGACAACCATTTATCCATCGGGAGAAACGGATGAGAGTTCTTTTACCGCTACTGATTGCCGGACTCTGTTTTGATATGCCCATTCCTTGCCAGTCGGTTACTTATGCGCAGTCTCCACCCTGGCAGGATCTTCTTCCGACAATCGAAACTGAAAAAGCCGTGGCTGGCCAGTGGTCAATAAAAGAAAAATCCCTCACTGTAAAAGCAAGTGACGGAGCAAGGCTCATGCTGCCTGTGGCACCACAAGGGGAATACGATTTTCGTGTCACTTTCACTCGCCATACGGGCAGGGACTCGATTGCCATGATCTTTGTACATGGGGGAAAACAGGCCACATTCGAGATTGATGCCTGGAATCAACATCTGGCTGGAGTACAGAATGTCCGCGGCCAGGATTTGAGAAGCAATGCCACTCGGCAGGAAAATCGGTCATTAAAAAATGGACGTCGCCATACCATGACCGTTGAGGTGCGAAAAGACAGTGTTCGCTGCCTGCTCGACAAGGAAGAACTTGTCAGGCATCAAACAGACGGTTCAGACCTGAGCATGACCAATTTCTGGCGACTGCCTCGGGCGAACTGTTTGGGAATTGGCGTCTGGAACAGTCAGGTCACATTCCATTCAGTTGAAGTGCGTTCTGTCGATCAGTCCCCCCTGAAGATGCTCGCCAAAGCAACAAGCTCCTCAAATCAACCAACGACTGCTCCCAAAGTATCTTCAAAAGCCAAAAGAAACTCGGCTGCTGACGATTCGTCAGCCAAAATGAAGCCGAAAAAGGGCAGAAAACGCGTTCTGATTGTTATTGCCAACCAGGATTTTTTCTATCGGGAATACGCTGAACCACGTGCAGAACTGGAACGAGCTGGAATTCACGTAACAGTTGCAGCGGGTACGAAAGCCGCTTGCCGGCCGCACGCAAATTCCGGCCAGGGGAATCGATCCGGAATCGTTCAACCGGACATCACTCTTTCGCAGGTCGAAGTGGGCGATTATGACGCCGTTCTTTTTTCCGGTGGATGGGGAGCTTCCTGTTATCAGTACGCGTTTCCAGGACGGTATAACAACCGTGTCTATAACGGAAACCCGTCAATAAAAAAAGAGGCGAATCGGATCGTCAACGAATTTCTGGCCGCAGATAAATACACCTGCGCCCTATGCAATGCCGTTTCTGTTCTGGCTTGGGCAAGAGTCAATGGGAAAAGCCCTTTGGCAGGCAAGCGGGTTTGTGCTCCGACTCGTGCAGCTGCAGCGGGTATTTACAATGGTCGCCAGGCCCAGCCTTCCTGCCGTTGGCATCCAGAAGTCAATGGAGCCAGAATGTCTCCTCCGGGTTCCATCGGTCGGTCGAACACGGCAGCGGATGACGTACTGGTCGATGGGAAAATTATTACCGGCGAAGATGACATTTCTGCACGGGAGATGGGCCGCCGAATTGTACAGGTGCTTCTGCAATAACTCTTTCTGTACTATGATTTCCGGTAGAGCGATCTCCGGTAGAGCATCCCGATAACCGGTGAGCCGAGACCTGGAAGAAACAACGCTTCGGTTTCCCTGTCAATTCCAGTAAACTGAGGCAGTAGGTCGGGTTTATGATCGCGGTCTGGATGATTGAAAAAGCGGATTCACCAAGACAGACTTTCTGCTGTTGGCTTTGTTCTGTCATCGATGGGGCCCCATCCCGTAGCAGCACAACTTGCCTGCTCAGAGAAAACCAGAAACTGCAGTGAAACCAACCGATGAAATCGCGGCACTTCGATACGATCATTATTGGACAGGGACTCGCCGGAACGACGCTTACCTGGCATTTACTGCGGCGTCATCAGAATATTCTGGTTCTTGATCAGGAAGACAGCGTTACATCTTCAAAAATTGCAGCCGGTCTGGTGACGCCGATTACCGGAATGAGACTCGTCATTTCCTGGCGTTTTCAGGAGCTGATTCAAACAGCAGAACAGTTTTACCGTCACATCGAACAGGAGACCGCCTCCCGTTTTTATCACCAACGGGGAATGATCCGTTTTTTTACCAGCAACCGGGATCAGGAGAGATTCACAAAAAAACTGGAGACAGAAGAATTTCGTAAACTTGTCCAACGTCCCATATCGGGCTTCGATCGGAATTTGCTCTCTTCGCCGATGGATGTGGATGGTTTCGAAATGCCGAGAGCTTCCCAACTTTATGTTTCACGATATCTCGAAGTGTCACGAAAATACTTCCAGAAACGCCAATGCTACCGAACTGCCTGCGTGGATCCGATTGACGATATCAACCTGACTGCAACCGGCGTTCAACTGCCGAAACTCAACATCAGCGCCACACAGTTGATTTTCTGCCGGGGAGCAGACGACCGCAGCAATCCGTGGTTTTCACAGATAAAATTCAAACCGGCCCAGGGAGAAATTCTGACTCTGGAAGTTCCGGAGTTTCGGGAAACAAGAATCATCAATCAGAAAAGCTGGCTCGCTCCGATGCCTGAAAACAAATTCGCCGCCGGATCCACCTATGAGTGGAATCAGCTCGATTCCAAACCGACAGCGAACGGAAAAGAGCAAATCACCTCGAATCTCAAACAGCTTTTACGCTGCCCTTTTCAGATAATTGATCACCGTGCCGCCATCCGCCCTGCTCTGCAGGATCAGAAACCGATTATCGGAAGGCATCCACAGTTCAAACAACTGGGTATCTTGAATGGTTTGGGAT